>WRJU01000121.1 GCA_009778425.1 Pseudomonadota bacterium | reverse complement strand
GATTCGACGACCGCGCAGCTTTCCTTGTCCGCCAGTTTGCGGCCCGCTTCGGGCAGTTCGAGAAAAACGATGTCGCCCAGGGCTTCCTGGGCGTGGTCGGTGATGCCGACCGTCACGGAACCGTCGCTTTCAAAGCGAATCCATTCGTGGGTGTCGGTGTACTTCAGGTCGGAAGGCACTTTGCTCATGGGAATCTCCGGCGAAAATAGGGGAAAAGACTTGTAAGGGATTTTAAGGCGTGTGTTTCAGGCGAGAACCTTGCCATGACGCACGAAAGGCAATTTGGCCGTGCGCGCGGGCAGGCGTTTGCCCCGGATTTCGACTTCGACTTTCTCGCCCGCCTGAGTATTCAAAGGCAGGCGGGCAAAAGCGATGGATTTTTCCAACGTGGGCGAAAAGCTGCCGCTGGTGGTTTCTCCCGCGCCAATGGCGGTCAATACCGGCATGTGGGCACGCAGTACGCCGCGCTCTTCGAGCACGATCCCAAGCAGGACGTGGGCGGCGGGATGGGCTTCGAGGGCGGCGCGTCCGCTGAAGGTACGCGCCAGGTCGCTGAAATCGACCGTCCAGGCAAGCCCCGAATCGAGGGGCGAGACGGTTTCATCCATGTCCTGTCCGTAGAGATTCATCCCGGCTTCGAGGCGCAGAGTGTCGCGCGCGCCCAGGCCGCAAGGCCTAACCCCGGCGTTGAGCAGTGCTTGCCAGAGCGCCGTGGCCCGCGCGGCGGGCAGGGTGAGTTCAAAGCCGTCTTCGCCGGTATAGCCGGTGCGTCCAATGAAAATGTCGCCGATTTGCGCGCCGGAGAACGGGGGCAGCGTTTCGCTGCCGGTTTTCAGTTCAGGGAGCGCCAGCCAGGTTTTCTCCCGCGCTTTCGGCCCCTGCACGGCGAGCATGGCAAGGTCGCGCCGCTCAGTGAGACTGACATTGAAGCCCCGGCTGGCGATGTGCTTTCGCATCCAGGCCACGTCTTTCGCGGCAGTACCCGCGTTGACCACAATCCGGTAGTGCTCGTCGTCGAACCGGTAGACGATGAGATCGTCGATCACGCCGCCGTCTTCGCGCAACATGCAGGAATAGAGCGCCTTGCCGGGGACGTTCGCGCGGGCAAGCCGCGCAACGTCGTTGGCGAGCAAGGTGCGCAGCCAGGGGGTGGAATCGAACCCTTCAAGATCGAGCGCGAGCATGTGCGAAACGTCGAACATGCCGGCATCGCGCCGCACGGCGTGATGTTCGTCGATCTGCGAGCCGTAATTGACCGGCATGTGCCAACCGGCGAAATCGACCATGCGCGCGCCCGCAGCGAGGTGGGCATCGTGGAACGGAGTATGAAGGGAAGGGGCGGAAACGGGGATGGAGGCAGTGTCACTCATGGCGTCGGCTCTCGTGGAGGAATGTGAAGGAAGACTTTTCTCCTGCACATCATTGGACGATAGCATCGCTTTGAAGACAGCCGCAAGCGTGAAAGGGCTGGATGCGTTAAACTCACTCGTTTGACAGGGGTCATCATCCCTGTCAGTGGGTTCATTTCAAAACACACTCAAAAGAAAAGCGCGGAAAACAAGATGTTCGAAGCTATTCGCAACAACAAACGGATCGCCCAGGTCATTCTGGGAATACTCGTCGTCCCTTTTGCCGCTTTCGGCCTCGGTAACTATTTTGGGGATCGGATGGGGCGCGGGGAGGTCGCAACGGTGGGAGGCTCTTCCATTTCCCGAGCCGAATTTGAAAATGCCCTGGAAGAGCAGCGAAGGCTTTTGCGGGAAGAGCATGGCGAAGGCGCGACTGCAGATACGCTCGGCTCCGAAAAACTGCGGCAGGAAGTGCTCGATCGGCTCATCATTCAGCGGGCGCTGGCGCTTTACTACAAAGATATGCACCTGTCGGTCTCCAGTGGGCAGTTGCAACAGGCCATTGCCGGGATCGAGGCTTTCAGGGAGAACGGCCAGTTTTCAAAGGAGCGTTATCAGGCCTTGCTGAATCGGCGGGGCATGACCCCGGCGGGCTTCGAGGCGCAATTCACGCAGGATTTGCTTTCCCAGCAATTGATGGATTCAATTTTCGGCTCGTCGCTGGTTGCGCGTGGCTCGGCGCATCGCCTGCTCGTGGCCGGGTTGGAAGAACGGGTAGTGCGCGAGATGCGTTTCCCGGTTGCGCCCCATCTGGCCGACATCAAGATCGACGATGCGGCGATTCAAAAATTCTACGACGACAACCCGGCGCGTTTCGAGTTTCCGGAACGGATCAAGGCCGAATACCTCGTCCTGAGCGAAGAGGCTTTACAGAACGAGGCCGATGCCAACAAGACCGAGATCAGCGAGGAGGATATCCAGAAGGCTTACCAGGACTGGCCGGATGTGCGGCAAGTGCGCCATATCCTGATCGGGCTTGCGCCTGAAGCCGATGTAGCGGCAACGGAAACAGCCAGAAAGGAAGCGGAAGAGATTGCTGCGTCTCTTCGCAAGGAACCCGACCGTTTCCCGGCGCTCGCCAGGGAGAAATCACAAGACACCGGTACGAGCGGGGCGGGGGGCGAGCTTGGCAATATCGCGCGTGACGGGACAACGGAGCCTTCGTTCGAGGAAGCGGTATTCATGCTGAAGCAGGATGAGATCAGTAACCCGGTGCGTACCAGGTATGGCTTCCATATCCTTCAAGTGACCGACATCCAGAAACGCCCTCTCGCCGAGGTGCGCGATGAAATCATTGCCTTTTTACGCAAACAGGCGCTTGCGAAAGGATTCGACGAGAAGGCCACAAAGTTTTCCGAGATGGTTTTCAACGAAGCGCCGGACAGCCTGCAACCGGCAGCCGAGGCTTTCGGGCTGAAGATACGGCATACCGACTGGATCGACCGGGGGGCAGACGCCCTGGGCGAGTTCCGTAATGAACGGCTGGTGGCAAGCCTGTTCGACGATGACGCGCTCAACCAGCATCGCAACACACAGGCAATCGAGGTTGGGTTCAACACGCTGGTGTCGGCGCGCGTACTCGAACACGAAGTTGCGCGGCGCGTACCGCTCGAAGATGTGCGTGGGCAAATCGAAGCACAACTGCGCCGCGAGGAAGCGATGCGCATGGCGCGGGAAGAAGGCAACGCGGCGCTGGCCTCGCTTGATCAGGGTGGGGCGGTCAACAACGCCTGGAGTGCGCCGCGCTCTTTCCAGCGTTCCAAGCCGGATTTGCCGCCCCTGGCCGCGCGCGCCGTGTTCGCTGCCCCGTTGACGCGCCTGCCGGCGAGGGTGGCGGTGGAACTGCCCGATGATGCTTACGTGATCTACCAGATCGATGCGGTCGAGCGCCCATCCATCGACAACGACGACCCACGCGTTGCCGAGATGGCGACACAATATGGGCTGGTGCTCGGCCAGAACGATTTCGGCTCTTTCCTCGCCACCCTGCGCGATCGCTACAAGGTTGTGATCAAGCCGGTCGCGGTTCAGCCGACGGAATAAGGCCAAGGGCGAAAGCAAAACGAAACCCGGAGCCAACCCAAAGCCCGCCATGCCTGTCGCGTGGCGGGACGATGGCGCTTATGCCTCGAATGCGCGCAGTTCGCGTTCGACTTGGTAGATGTACCGCTGAATCTGGTTTGCGGCCTGGATGGGCAGGGAAACGAAACTGCAACCGAGGCGCAGCACTTCCTTGTTGTTGCCGAGGATACGGCGACCGTGATTGCGGACTTCGAGATTGACGGCGATGAGATCATCGGGCAATTTCAGGTGGCAACCATTGATCTGGTCGCCCACGATGGGCGCGGTCTTGCTGGATGGAATCTCCATCGACAGGCCACCTGCGCTGAGGTCGATCACGGGAACCTCAAAGGACTTTTTCCGGATTTCCTCGTGATGAGAGGATCGTCGATGGCCGTGCCCGGTTTCCTGCACGGGCAGGATACATTTCAGGCCATGAGAAAGCGGAACCTGCAAACGAAAAGCATCGCGGCGCTGCAGGCGCAGTATCTCATCGGGAATGGGCGCGGTCAGGGTGGGGCGGCCTTCAAATGGAACGTCAGAGCTATTGTGTAGCCGGAACTGGATGCGGATCTTATTGAGTTGGGTGACGCAAAACAGGCGCTCGGCTTGCAGGCAGCGACGATGTATGGTCTCGTTTGGGCTGGCATCGAGAAAAAGCCATTCTTCGTCTTCGGAGAGCGTGAGGATGGTGCTCAGGAAAGAAAGCCCGCCTGGGAGCAGATGGACACTGATAAGGGCGTGGCTATTGGCCAGTTCCTGGAGCAGTCGGCAAATCTGACGGCGCCCGCGCAAAAGGAACTCCTCCAGCCCGTCTTCCTGCAAGGAAACAAAAAGATTTTCGTCAATCTGGTCTGACATGGTTGTTGTTCGCTTTGAAGGGATACTTATCAAGTTGGCCCATACAGCCCCGGACTATGAGGCAGACAGCGGTTTTTTTATATCATGAGAGCGTGATCCGGGTGTGTAACTTGTCCTCAAAGACCTTCGGTTACAGGGGGAGGTGCGTCGATGCCTGCTTCGATCCGGTAGAGCCAGGCCAGCAATTCGGCAACCACGGTGTAGAGTTGCGGCGGAATGTGGGCGTCGAGGTCGACCTGCATGAGCAGGGAAACGAGTTCGGGCGATTCGTGCACATACACACCGGCCTCGCGGGCGCGGGAGATGATTTCATGCGCGAGCAGGCCGCGTCCCTTGGCAACGACCTGCGGCGCGCTGTCGCCCGGCGCATAGGTGAGGGCGACGGCTTCGTCACGCGGCGAAAAGTCGTCAGGAACCATCGCGATGCTCCACGACCATGCCGGTGAGCGGCACTCCGGCGGCTTCCAGGGCTTCGGCCAGTTCGTCGCACCGGGCTTCGAGCCTGCTTGCGGTGGATTTGTCTTCGGCCTGTAGCCGCAACGCCACGCCTTGCGCGCCCAGTTGCACACGGGCTTCGACCCCGCCGAGGCGGGGCAGCGTCAATCGCAGGGTGGTGTTCCATTGCCCGTCGTCACCCTCTGCCTCCGCGTGCCCTTCGTCTCGGGGGTCTTCAATGACCCATTCAAACATCTGGCCCGGCCACGCCATGCCGTGCCAGATGTATTGGTGGCTGGCGAGGGATTCGAGTTGCTGATGCACGACGGGCAGCAGGCGCTCGGCAATCGGGCTGTTGCGCAGGGCGTTGTCGGCCTGCTGGCTGGTGGCATCCTGTATCCGGGCAATGGGCGCTTCGTTGCGCGCGAGTGCTTGCGCGGCGGCATTGGCCGGGGTCGTTGCCGCATGACCGGCGCGGGAGGCGGCATCAAAGCCCGACGCGCTTCCCACCCCGCCCGTAGCCTGGCCGGGAGTGGATGGCGCCGAGGGATTCGGGGATCCACTGGCGGCCGGGCTACCCGCCGGGGG
>WRJU01000120.1 GCA_009778425.1 Pseudomonadota bacterium | reverse complement strand
AAGCAAAAGGAGACGTTTGTGGCTATCGTCATCGAAGATTCCAAAATGGAGCGTTTAGCACAGCAAATTGCTTTTGCCGAAGGCGTGACGGTTGCCGAGGTATTGCGTGAAAGTTTGATGTCGCTGGCGAATCAGCGGGGAGTGGCTACAGGAAAAGCTCCGCTACGTGAAAGGCTTGCCGCGTTGGCGCGGGAGGTCGACGCCATACCGCCACGTATACCAGCCGACACGCGTAGCGATGACGAAATATTGGGTTACAACGAGCAAGGCGCATGGTAATCGACACGTCTGCCATTCTGAGTTGGCTTAAAAACGAATCGGAGCGTGAACGCATCATTGCCGCACTGGAAGCACATCCAGTTTGCCGTATCTCTGCTGTAAGCCTTCTGGAAGCGCACATCGTTGTACGCGCCCGTGAGCATCCAGCCATGATCGGCAAGCTACAACGTTTTCTGGAGGAAACGGGCGCTGTCGTCATGTCATTCGATGAGCATCAGGTTCGGCTCGCTGACATGGCTTTTCAGCGCTATGGCAAAGGGCAAGGCCATCCTGCTCAACTCAACTTCGGTGACTGTGCCGTGTATGCGCTGGCGAAATTGCTTGATGAACCGTTACTGTTTGTCGGCAACGATTTCGCGCAGACTGACATCCAGAAATGCTGATAGGCGGTGCGTCGGGTCGCCAATCTCACAAACCGCGCGGCGCATTGAGCGCGTAAGCCTGTGCGAAGGTCAGGATGACGGAGCGGACGATTTTTTTCTGCTCGGCGGGAAGGTTGATGAACGCTTCGAGCACTTCGCGCTCCGGCCCGGAGAGCGCGGCATCCCAGCGTTTTTTCTTTTCCTGAATTGAAAACAGGGGCTGCCCGCCAAAGCGCAGGATGTGCGGCTCCACCTTGAGCCAGTCGGCCAGAACCTGCAACTTGTCCTGCGCGGGGATGGCCTCGCCCTTGAGCCAGCGCGTCACGGCCTGATACGTAACGGGTCGTCCCATGTAACGGATATTGAACTGCGCCTCCAGCACGGAAGGCCGTGGCTCATAGCCCGCATCGCGCATCGCGACCGCCAGCCGCAACGCGAATTCCTGTTTTTCGTCCATGAACAGGAAGTTATGCTCATGGGGGTTGACGGCATACTTTATTGTTGTAAGAATATTGTAACTTATTGTTGTTAACATATGGCGAGAACAATGCCATCGCCATAATCGGCCTACTTTATCACATAAGGGGGGGAGTAATGAAAAAGAAGCTTCTTTCAGCAATTTTGGCTACCGGCCTTTTCTCCAGTGCGGCAACCGCACAGATTGCCCTTAATCAAATAATACTAGATGGTTATTTCTCTAAGGCGGACGATTTATATACTGGGGAATTCTATATCTTACCTGGTTATGATGTTGTAAATGGAACTGGCCTGATGGAGATGTCAACTCAATCTGTCTATCTTTTCAATAGCTTCGATACCTACTTAGTTTTGTGGGATTCGAATGGCGACATGGTCGCCTACAATGACGATAATCGTATTTGGGCGAAGGACTGGGATGCGAGAATTTTCCAACCATACGGAGGATTCCCGGCGGGTAAATATTACTTTACCCTTTCCAGCGCAGAGTATGTGCCTGCTGGCACAAACATTGCGGATGGATACAAGTATATTGGCCCAAAGACGTTTGGTTCAGGCCCTTGGACTGAGGATAATGCGTATTGGCTCATGAGCATCTGGGGTCATATTTCTGCTGTTCCCGAACCCGAAACCTGGGCCATGCTGCTGGCCGGTTTGGGGCTGATGGCGGGTGTGACCCGGCGGCGGAAGGCGAATCGCTGAAAACCGCTCTGGCCGAATACGAAAACGCCGCCCGATTTCAACCCTAGCCGTTAAGTTAATTTGTTGGTGAAGTGAGCCGCACGGGTTTGATGAGCGGAGGTAACGAGAAAGGGAGACTAAACGGCTCCCTTTCTCGCTTGAACCGGTGGCGGTCTAGATCGAGACATGTGCCCCCGTGCAGTCAATGAGATGAATGACCCTACTTCTGCAGTCGACTCCCCCAAAATCGGCAAGAAATATGCGTTAGATAGAGAGGCTCCTAGCAAATTCACAGCACAGGTTCAGCCAGTGACTCTTTGCGCTTCTTGCGCTGATCACGACTATCAGATGGGTATCCAAAACTCAAAAACAGGTGAGAGATACGAATTGTACCGTGCTTAGGTGCCTTGTCGCGGTCGCGTAGGTGTTCGGTATCGAATTCGGCATGATTGGGGAACAGGAGTAAGGGCGTGCGAAGCAATTGATTATTGGACGAACACATCTGCAACTCGCCGACAATTCCTTCATGCTGTAAACAAGAGCGTAGCGACTTGATGCACTCGTCTCTATCGTCAACCAAGATACCGACCATGAACGCCAGCGGATGTCCAATGCTGTACGAACCGGTGATGAAGCGCAGCATGCCTGATTCACCGTAGTAGTGCTTGCGACTGCGTGAATGGTGGTCGAGCTTTTTAAACTCGAATACCACCGAATAATTTTTCATTTTACTATTCCAGTGATATTCAATATCGGTGCGGGTACGTTTCAGAATTTCGCCCGTGGTAAAATTAATCTTCCCCCGCTGGCCTTCTACTGTCCAGTTCCCAAGAAGTTTTCGACGCTCTGCAACCACGTCGCGTATATATTCGCCCAAAACGAAGGTTAGATTCGGTTCATTCGTGCCGTGATTGAATTTGGGTTTGTAACGGTTCGACATCTCATTCCAAGCTTCTGTCATGACATCGACAGCGCTGGATGTACGAGGCACAGGAAAGACATTGATCCATGCATCGCGCTTGTCCATTAAGCGTTCTCCGTCATTTCCGAAGAGTGATGGGTTTCTGTCACGATTCGGCGCGCATCACGGACCGCGGCGTGATGTAGCCAAAACCGCCGCGTCAATGGGCGTGCCATGTACAGGGATCTTTCCGTCCAGATGATGGTGTCTGGTGAGAAATACAGATCCTCGGAAAGCGGGGCTGGCAATAGTTCGCTATTTCGCAGTTCCTTCAGGATCTCCACCACAGCCTTGTTATTTTGTACGACTTTTTCCTTGGGTTGGTTCGCATCGAGTTCGATGCACACTACGCCTATGGGCCCTGCGAGGTGTTCTTCCATGGAAACAGCATGTACGCGTATGCTCCCTTGTCCATCAAGTGCTGACTGCCAATCCTGCAATTCCCGCTCCAGCGTATAGGTGTAGCAGCGCAACTGGTCGGTACAAGCGCGATGCTGCAAGCGGGTATATAAGCTTGCATACCCGCGGGGACGGACTGATGGAACCAGTTCCCGCACTGTTTCCTTGACGAGCAGTTTTTCGTGCTCCGTCAGGCCGAAATATTCGAATATCAATTCGTTGAGTGCAGCACGGGTCTGCGAATAAGCATCGTCAGGCTGCAACAGATCACCATTGTCCAGACCCTGCACGAACTCGGATACTTGGTGGACAATCTGTGTTGCCTGTTCGGGAAAGTGATGATTTTCAGGAGCCACGAACGGAAAGTCGTCAATATTCTTGAGAGTCACTCGGTTGCGGTCACATGCCACCTGGTAGGCCGACATCAACAGGAAGTACTTGATCAAATCGGAGCGCAAATAGACCGCAGCGAACCGCAACAGATCAGCATCCTCGTTTGAGCCACGAATCACGCCTATGCTGCTGTTAAACGATGCCGGGACGTCGATATAGCTAGCGCGAATTTCCAGCCTACTGTCGAATCCGTCCGGAAACACAATGCGCGGCCCTTTGAATACCTTCATCAAAGAGTCATCAAGTTTTGCCACCTCGGTGATGTCGGAGGGAAATGGACAGAGGTCAGCCGCCAAGACCACGGGCAGACCCCGTTTGAGCGCGTCAATTTTCAGATAGGGCATTGCCTTCAGCGGTTCTGTTGAAGCGGGCTTTTCAACCGAAACATCCTTCTTGTGAAATCCCTTTCGGCTTACCCACCGTGCTCGGGGGCCAGTTGTCATCTCCCTGAAGGTGCCACACCACTGTAGGCGCTTCACCAAGGCAATGTCCGTCGTGTTGCCCCACATGAGCGTTACCAAAATGCTGCAATCGGCAAAATAGGTCTGCGCTTGCACTCTGTGCCGGTCGCCGCTCGCCAAGGTCAGTCGGCCAAAGGCTATGCTCGTATCGGCTTTGGGTGCCCAGTAGTCGATCATTTCGTCCGCAGTCAAAACCGTATCGGCTTGCCTGGGCGAAGCATGGACTACAGCGCAACTATGCTCGGCAGTCTCAAATATGAAATTCATCAGATCGCCAAAGTTGACGAGTTGATGAATTCGGTTCTTCAGCAACCACCCGCTGATAAACTCTTGACTTGTCGGAGCCAAAAATAGGCTTGTTGGCATGATCAGGCACATGCGCCCGTTTTCGGCGAGACAGTCTGCTGCCCGGAACGCGAAATCTCCAGCCATTTGGCGGCGCGAGCGTGTTACTCCAGCTGCGGATTCTGCCCAGTTGTCTGCAGAGGTACGTTCGTTTCTTTTGGGCTCACGCCAAGGCGGATTAGATATGACAAGCGAGAATCGTCGGCTGGATGACAAGGGATTTTCATCTGAGAAAAAGTCTCCCTTATCTTTACCCGAGAAGAGGTTGGCATTGTGCAGCGGCGGAAGTTTTACGTTCTCATTCTCCTGGAGCGCCAAGATATCCGATGGCTCCAAGTCTTCCAGTAGCGATAGATATAGGCTGAACGCCGTGACTTTGCATGCCATCTTGTTGATATCGCCACCGAAGATATGCTCCTGCAGCAGGATGACGCGCTCGCCGAGAGTCAGTTGCTCGCCCTTGCGCGCTTCGGCAAAACCGATCATCCGTCGGAAAGCGGTAGTCAGCAGGATGCCGGATCCGCACGCGCCATCGTAAATGCGTTCCCGCAGGGGGTCTTTGGACGACGCGAAAGCTAGATCCACGACGAGGTTCGCCAGTTGCCGCGGTGTGTAATACGCGCCGATGGCTTGTTTGTCGTCGCCGATGAACGATTCGTAGATTCCGGACAAAAGCTCGACCGGAATGAAGCTGAAATCGTAATTCCAAAGTGCCAATTGGCCGCTGGCGATATCCACCCGCGACAGGAAATTACCGAGCAACGGGAACACACGCCGATCAACCACGTCCCAAAGATCGCTGCTCTCCGGGTCAACGGATAGAAAGTCACCATTGAAATCGCCCCGAAGGCTTGCGATCAATTTTTTGATGCCGACGATGTCGTAAGTCACCACTAAGAACCCCTAACAAAAAGAATTTTGTTCTTTTTTCAACTGCCGCCAGCAAATGAGGCAACATGCGATTTTGATGAAGGCTTCATGG
>WRJU01000119.1 GCA_009778425.1 Pseudomonadota bacterium | reverse complement strand
GCGCCGAGGGCGTCGTTCAGCCGCCGGATCAACTGGCCGGTGATACCGAGCGAAATCGGATCGAGTCCGGCAAAAGGTTCGTCGTAGAGCATCAGCATCGGGTCGAGCGCCACGGCGCGAGCCAGCGCCACCCGCCGCGCCATCCCGCCGGAAAGTTCGGAAGGCATCAACGATTGCGCGCCGCGCAACCCGACCGCGTGGAGTTTCATCAGCACGAGATCGCGAATGAGTTCGTCGGGTAAATCGGTATGTTCGCGCAGCGGGAACGCCACGTTGTCGAACACGCTCATATCGGTGAAGAGCGCCCCGAACTGGAACAACATGCCCATGCGCCGCCGCATCGCGTAGAGCGCATCGGTCGAGAGCCGCCCCAAATTCTGGCCGTCAACCTCAACCTTGCCCGAACCCGCCCGCAACTGCCCGCCGATCAGGCGCAACAGCGTGGTCTTGCCGCAGCCGCTCCCCCCCATGATCGCCACCACCTGGCCGCGATGCACGGTCAAATCAACGCCTCGCAGGATTTCACGCTCGCCATAGGCAAAGCGCACACCTTCGAGGCGGGCAAGGGGGGCGTTGGGATCGTTGGAAACGCTCGGGCTCACGGATTCCTGGGAGGCTCGATATGAAGGCAAAGGAGCAATTCTATCGCATGAATCCTGGAGAGTGTCGATAATACGGGCAACATGATGACAAGCAGCATCCTTGGCGAATTTGATTTGATGCACCGAGTGAATACGACACACCCCATGAGCATCGCCACCGCACCGGGCGAACCTCTCCGGCTGACCGGCCTGGCCCCGGTGTTCGATACCGGCATCCGCTGCCTGATTCTGGGCAGTTTCCCCTCCCCTGCGTCACTGGCGGCGCAACAGTATTACGGACACAAGCAAAACCATTTCTGGAGGCTGCTTGGTGCGATTCTCGCCGAGCCGCTCCCTGAACTCCCCTACGCCGAGCGTACCCAGCGCGTCCTGGCGCACCGCATCGGCATCTGGGACGTTTATCGCGCCTGTGTGCGGCCAGGCGCGCTCGACGCCGACATCCGCGCAGGGGAGGCCAACGAACTCGACGCCCTGATTGCTCAAGCACCCGCGCTTGAACGCATTTGCTTCAACGGGCGCTGCGCGGCGAAATTCGCCCCCAAACTGGTAGGTCACGAACTGGAAATTCACACACTGCCCTCCTCCAGCCCCGCCTATACTTTAGCCTTCGCGACTAAACTGGAATGCTGGCGAGCGGCGATTTGCCAAGAGAACGCCACGCCAAACTGAACGCAAGCCCTGCCATTTCGCCCCCGATGCTGCCTCCTATTTCAGCCTACCCGACAATCCGCGATTCCAGCCTATTCGACGATCTGCGCCAGCTTGGCCGCGTCCTGGCCCTGCGCCGTCCTGCTTCGGGCAGCTTCAGCCCGGATAACGGCAAACTTCCCTGGCTCGTCCTGCTCTATTGCCTGATCTCAATCGCCTTTTCCATCGCCCTGAATGGCTGGACGGACGGCTCAGTGACACTCGATGTCATGGTGTTCGCCCCATTTGGAGCCGTCGCCGTCATCGCCGGTTTGCTGGAATGGTTCGACGAATGGCTGGATGGCGGAACGGCCTGGCTGGTATTCGCCCTGTTGCTGCTTTTGCTGCCGCTGGCCGGATTCATCGGCGCGATGGGTTGGCCTGTGGTCTCAAAACTCGCGTTTTTAGCCCATGTCCGCGACATGCTGCCGAGCCTTGCCTCACGTCTCGCCGCAACGCTGCCGGACTTTGCCTCATGGCTTGCCCACAGGCTACCGGGTCTTGCCTCCCATCTTGCCAACAGGCTGCCCTACTTCATCTGCGCGCTGCCCCACATATGGCTGGCGCTGGCCGGAACCCTGTTCATCGCGCGCGCTGGAGGCAGCGGCTGGCGACGCATCCTGTATGTGCCGCTCACCCCGCTGGCGCTCTTCGCCGCCTTCACCAGCGTCGATCCTCTGGCGCTCTGGCAAATCAGTATCCCCGTCCCCGAGGCAGAAGCCAAAAACGCCGACAAAACCCCCATCGACGAAGAAGTGTTTTACGGCCAGCCGCGCCTCCTCGATGAAAAACTGGCCAGGATCGAAGCCGGAAATCCCGGTGTGCCGGAAATCTTTTTCCTCGGCATCGCGGGCAGCGAAGAAGGCGTATTCATGCGCGAGACCATCACCGTCGAACAATTGTTCAAAGACCGTTACGCCACTGCCGGTCACTCCATGATCCTGGTCAACAACCTTGCCATGGCGCGAACACTCCCGTTCGCCACCTACGAATCGCTCTCGCGGGCGCTACGCCGCATCGGCGAACAAATGAACGGGGAGGAAGACCTGCTTTTCCTGTTCCTGACCTCGCACGGATCAACCGATCACCGTTTTTCCATCAAACTTTCGCCGTTCGGGTTCTCCGACCTCACCCCGCAAATGCTGCGCAAGGCGCTCGACGACGCCAACATCAAACACCGTGTCGTCGTAATTTCGGCCTGCTATTCCGGCGGTTTCATTCCCGCCCTTGCCGACGAGAACACGCTGGTCATCACTGCCGCATCCGCCGACCGAAATTCCTTCGGCTGCAACGACACGAATGAACTGACTGATTTTGGCCGCGCCTATTTCGACGAGGCATTGCGCGAAACCCGTTCATTCACCGAAGCGTTTGAACGCGCCAAAACCATTATCGCCGCCCGCGAAACAGCCAACGGCTCCAACACCTCCGATCCCCAGATCGCCGGGGGCGAATCCCTGCTCCCCCAACTGGAATGGTTCGCGCGGGAAACAGAACCGGAAAACCTTAACCCTATTCCTTGAAACAAAGGAAACAAGAGTACGACGACAACACTGGGATTCGCGGGTTTCCCCTCTCAGATTATATGAAATTGGCCGAGAGCAAGACCGCAATGCCCTACCTGCAGGCAGAATTGGTTGCGAACAAGACTGCATGCTTGTAACTTTGTGAGTTACAAACTATCATCAACACATGATTAGATCTTTCCTGCACGACGGCATCCGGTTGTTCTTCGAGACGGGCAGCAAAGCGAAGATTCGGCCAGAACACGCCAAGAAGCTCGCACATCAACTGCAACGGCTCGATGCCGCATCCAGTTCGCAGGACATGAACATTCCCGGTTGGAGGCTGCCTCAACTGTCACATGACTTGGCCGGGCATTGGTCGGTCTGGGTCAATGGCAAGTGGCGCTTGACTTTCAAGTTTGAGGACGAGGACGCCATCCTCGTCGATTATCAGGACTATCACTGAGAGGTTTTACATCATGATGTTCAATCCCCCTCCTCCCGCCGAGTTCATCCGCGAGGATGTGCTTCCGACGCTCGGGCTGACCATCGGCGAGGCTGCCAATCAACTTGGTGTGTGTCGCGCGGCTTTGTCGCGTGTGCTCAACGGCAGGGCGGCTATTACGCCAGACATGGCCATGCGGTTCGAGGAATGGCTGAGAACGCCAGACGGCGGTGGTCCATCCGCCGAGAGTTTCCTACGCGCACAGGCGAGCTATGATCTTTGGCAAGCGCGGCAGCAACGGGAACGACGCGGCAGTGCCATCATTCGACGGCCAGCCGTTCTTGCTGGCGATTTATCATAGCTAAAGTTTCAACTTAAGCCAGAAAACGAAAATGGGGACTCGCGTCCCCATTTTCGTTTCCCTCAAGCGGGAGAAAAAACTTCAACTCACCCCTGACGGCGGCGGCGCTTCGCGGTTACGCCCACAATGCCAAGCCCCGCCAGCAGCATCGCCCATGTTTCGGGTTCGGGAACCGGTATGGGTGGAGAAACGATGCCATTACGTACTTCAAAGATGTATCTCTTGCCAGCCAGCGCGTTGGGGCCACCATTGAGAAAGGCTCCATTGATTGCTGAACCGGCAAGCTCATAAAAGCTCCCTTCCCCACCTGTGCCGTTCGACCAACCGACGCGCGCGGAATAGCCACCCAAGCCATCAGGCGATCCATAGCTGGCCATACCGGTTTCCCACTGGATGGAGTCGTAATTGAAAACAATATCGAAGTCGCCGTCAGAGCGATCGACGAGAATCAGCTGGAAGCTGTTTCGTGCCGTATGCGAGGGGTCGCTGTAATAGTAGTCGACATTGACCCAATTCACGCCAAAAGCCGCTTGCCCGTCATATTCACCTATCCCATAAGTTACAGGACTACCCGCATAACTGGTATCCACGTCGGCAAAGAACGGCGCGACAATCACACGACCTGTTGTAGTCAGATCAAATGGCGTATAGGTACCCAGCGGAGAATCGAACGTCACATTCCCGTTGTTATTGACATATAACTGGGAATATTCGTTTCCGAAGAAATTGACGGTAAACCCGATATTTACAAGCCCAGTGTAAAAATCGTCATTTTCCGCAAGGGTGTTCGAGTTGAAGCCCGATACAACCGGCCCTGCAAATGAAGCCCCTGAGATAAAGAGCCCAGCAGCAAGTACAAAAGCATTTTTGGATTGCATACCCTCCTCCTGACATATTGATTAAATTGACGAAACTGAAACTGCATTTCAATTTCGTTTGAAAAACCAAGCGTATTATACATTCAAAAAAACAAAAAATACAACGGAATTGCAAAATACATTAATGACAATACAATTTTAGAATGCTTGAAGCAATAAAGTATTTGCGTGAATCGATCAGACCATAACAGGTTGACATACATTTTATAAAATAATATTATATAAAACGGTATATTCTTCTCGCATCTTCATGCCTGAAACCCGACTGACCCCGTTACAGATGAAAGCCCAGGCAAAAAAGGCCGTGTCGCTGTTAAAGCTGTTCGGCAATGAAGATCGTCTGCTTTTGCTTTGCCAGCTTGCCCAAGAGGAATGCAGCGTTGGGCAACTGGAAGAAATGCTGGAAATTCGCCAACCCACCTTGTCGCAACAATTAGGGGTGTTGCGCCTTGCAGGCTTGGTCGCGACGCGCAGGGAAGGCAAACAGGTTTATTACCGCATGGCGGACGAGGCGGCCATTGCCGTAATCGACACGCTTTACGCGCTATATTGCAACGAACAGGATGGGCAAGCATGACTATTGATTGGGTTCATTTCACCTTCTGGCAATCGCTGCTGGGAGGCATGCTGATTGGTTTGGCGGCAAGCTTGCTGATTCTGCTGAATGGGCAGGTCGCGGGCATCAGCGGCATCGTTGGTAAGCTGTTCAATATCAGGCAGGGGGCGTGGCGTTGGGCGTTTGTCGTGGGGCTGTTGCTGTCGCCTTATCTGTTCCGCCTCTTCTC
>WRJU01000118.1 GCA_009778425.1 Pseudomonadota bacterium | reverse complement strand
TCACCCAATGGTGAATCTATTCCCACCAGGATGGCCGCTGGCAACGCGGGGTTGTTGTCGAAGAGGGAAATGAGGCGGTCAGCCAGATTCCCGGAACCCGGCAGGGGGATGCACTCGGGCTGGGGGGGCAGATTCTCGACGCCAGTCATCGTCATGGCATGTTGCATGGCTTGCTGGATCAGTTTCAGTTGCACCGCGCTTTCTTCGACACCGCGCCCGACCAAGACATAGACCGGCAGCCACGCCATCGCCTCACACTGCGACAATGCCTTGGAAAATACCCGTTGCAGCAAGGAGAGAAGGACGGACTCGCCTCCGATTCTCCGCGCAACCTCCAAGGGGAGTTCCTGCCACACGCCCCGACATTCGAGATGGGTGCGTAATCGCGCCAGATCCGCCAAGTGTGAGACATAAGCTGCGTCCTGCGTGGCTTGCTTCCCGGCAGCCTTCCGCTCATCGGCAAGCCTTTTGGCTCGCGTCTTGTGCCAGCTCCATGCCCGCTTGCCCGCCCATCCTGCCGCTAAAGCCAACACAGGGGGAGCGATATGCAAGAGCACGAATGCGGGCGGCTCGCTTTGCAGCCATTCGACGGGCAACGCCAGCCACAGGGCTGTCCACCACAGGACGGTGAGGAGGATAAAGAGCAAGAAGACGAAAACCACACGTTTCATGCCCACTTTTCTCGTGGTGAGTAACGGTGTATTCAAATTGATGCTGTTCATTATCTAATCCTCTCCAGAAATCCCTTCCATCTGCTACAGCTACTCATTGATTTGCCCCTTATTTATTTGTTCCAGCAGATCGCATTCTTGTGAGACACGTGGTACAACTTCACAGCTCTTTTTTGCGGCTTCGGCAGCCTGTATTTTGTTTCCTAAATGATAATAAGATCTTGCTTTCCAATAAAAAGCAATTTCATCTATCCAGAAATAAGGTTTTGGTTGTATTTCAATTACTTTATCATAGTCCGCGATAGCCTCATTCCACTTATTCATATTGTAATATAGGTTTGCTCGTGCAAGAAACGCTTGTGCATTGGCAGGATTAATGTTAATCACTCGATTAATATCAGAGATTTCCTTATCGTGCTCATTTAGTTTCTTAAAAACCATAGCGCGAAAAAGATATGCGTTTTCCTTATTCTTATCAAGTTTGATCGCTTGGTCAAAATCAGAGAGTGCTTTATCGTACTCGTCTGATTTCAGATAAGTCTCACCACGAAAGAGATAGGCATCTACCATATTCGGGTCTATGTTGATCGCCTGTGCGAAATCCGCAATAGCTCTATCTTTATCAGCGCCTATCCAATTATACGTGTTAAGCCGACCGCGTTTGAGGTAAGTCTGAGCATTATTTGAATCGCGCTCAACTGCCCGTGTATAGAAGTCATTTGCATCATTGTATTTACTCGCCTGCAATGCTTTATCACCTAAAGCAATACATTCCGCTGGCGAGCATTCGTCCATAAGTTTTCTTGTCTTTTCTTGTTCGCGTTCCATTTCTTCTCTTTCTGTTGTCACGAACGGAGACCAAACGGGGTAAGTAACATACATAATCAAGAGTCCCGGTGCGCAATAAGCCGGAGTGTTGGAACCACCAAGCCAGTTAATATTACACGCGGAAGACAGTGACAACCCAACAAACATCGGTATTGTCAAAAGACTCAAGAACACCCAATATCTTTTTTTCATCACATGATTTCCCTGACTGCCATGCAGGTTTCAATAAAGAAAAACACAACTCCACATGGTTTTGCATTTGATTCCGCTTTTTCCTCCGTCGTTGGCCTCATCCTTTCTCCCCGTCTACCTCCGGCAATTCCCCCACCCATTCCCAATGCCCTGGCCCCTGATGAGAGAAGACGGACTTCACGCCCTTGAGCCGGTTGAGCCAACCCGTGGCCGGTTTGAAGAAGTACGCTGTGGGCATGAACCGCCCTTCGTGATAAGTCACCACCTTGCCGTCTTCCACGCATCGCCACATCCCCGTCCGGGTGCACGGCTCGCCGGTGGCCAGCCGCAGCGGGGACGCCTGCGGGGCTTGGGCTTCAGGTTTCGGGGCAGGGGGCGAGGACTGCGGCTGCGTCTTTCCGTCTGATGGGTTCTCCGTCACAGGCCGAATACGGATTGTCTTCACTATGGACTCATAGAGTTTCAACATATCCTTCGCCTCAAGCGACGACGCAGTGGCTCCCCCCATACCTGTAGCATCATAGCCAGATTCAATATCTATACGGATGTACGGTTTTAGAGGATTGTCTAATTCTCCAAGCGTTTCCCAGACAAAATCATGTACTGACCCTGTCTTATCCTCTGCGGGAAACGTGGCCGCAACCTCTTCTCCAGGCATGCCATTGATCTCTCTTTTTCCAGAAAGAATAGTTTTAATTTTTCCCGGAAACCGTTCTTCCAGCTTTGCCTCCTTTTTTCTTTCCAAAATCGAGGGAGATTCTACGAATGGCACATCAATATAAATTAAAAAAATAACATCCGGGTTGTTTTTCAACCTAAATCTCACACGATTCTCTTCCGTCTGCGAATTTTTCCCATCATTCGCGACAAATCCGTCTTTGAAACAAAACCCCGGTTCCTTCGGGATTTCGGAGTCGGGGCGGTAGCGAACATTGGATAGAACGGTTTTATATCTTTCAATCATTTCATCAAGGTTTTTCTCATTTATTACTTTGCTGAATAGGTAAAAGAAATATCCACCCCCTGGTATACCTCTCGGATTCAATGTAAACGCATCTATCTCATACGGCTTGCTTCCATACAAATCCGCTTGGCTGATGATAATTTGCCTGTCCTGTCTATCACCCTCTTCAGGGTATTCCGTTCTCACAAACTTGAATGATCTTTTACCCTGTTGGTTTTTCCTCTTCTCTAGCGTCTCCTTCACCAGTTCGCGGAATTTCGGGACACCAAACCCGACTCCGATTGCCCCCAATGCGTAGGAGTTCCTCCACCCCAACATTTCCGCTTCAACGGGCACATCCACCAGATAACGGCCAATGCAATACGTTTTCATTTTCTCGAACATCTTTGTCTCCGTGGCATGAACAGAGGTACTCAGGGCAAGCAGAATTAAAGCCAGCATTCTCAGCATGGTGGCACCCCTCCTTTCGGCGGTGAAAGCGGCGGGGCGTTGCGCGCGATCCGGGTCAGGAAATAGACAGTGGCCTGCCTCGAAAACTCACTGTTGTAGGCTCCCTGGTGGTCAAACCCTTCTATTCCGAATACCCTGTCCTGCCCCTTAATGTTTTGCAGCCTTCGGAGCATCGCACCTGAGTCTAATGGCACCGTGCCATCACCCTCTTGATTCCGATCCAGGAGCAATTTGAAGTTTTCGCATACTGGCGCATACGGTGGCCGCTCCTGCACGGGAATATCTACCGATCCAAGCGAGGTGGTGGAATAAAATTTCTTTGCCATCAGGTCGTCCGACGGCCTGGAGTTATAGAATTGGCTGCTCCAGACCACATGCCCGTATGAGCGGTAATCCTTGTTGTCGATGCCATAAAAGCCGTAGGTTTCCGGGTGCGCGTAGAGACCGAGGGTGTCGTGAAAGTCTTCGGCAATGCCAATGGCTTTCTTGTACTCTTCTGCCGGGTCAAAACCGTCTTTCCGAATCGTCCCTAACGGATCAATCAAGGCGGGATCAACCATCGCCCACCAGCAATCATCGGTCGTTTTGCTGTAGATTTCCGTATAGGGGTCTTTCTTCGGCAAGCTGAACAGGGTCTTGCTTTTCTGATCCGTCATGAATTTGTCCCCTTGGGCGATTCTGAGCCAATTCATAGGATAGTCTTTGGTCGGGGCCAATTCCAACGGCCCAGGCGCGCGGCAAATCGAGGCAGTGATTTCCGGGGAGCCCGATCCAATGACTTGTGCCGCGAGCTTACCGATAATGTCGAACGCGCCTCCTATTTCCATGCCCGCCCGCATGCGCCGGTAGAGCACTGCTGCGCCCACGACCGGCAGTGCGCCATGCACCACCCCGATGATCTGGTCCGGTGCCTGTTGCGCCGCACGCCGCGCGACCAGCCCGCCCATCGAGTGCGTCACGAGGATGACCTTGCCCGCGCACTCGAAGTAATCGCTTTTTTGATACTGCTCGACAACCTCCTTGATTTTTTTCAGCAACAAGGTTGCGGCTTCATCGTTGTCGCGCAGCCAGTTATAGCCGTGTGCATGAACCGGGAAGTAATACTTGCCCAACCGCTCGGTGTCCTCTTCGGCCACCGGCGGAGGGGGGGAGGGAGTCTGCCATTTTTTTAATGCAATACCGGCGGTGACTTTTGCAGAGTATTCGGCTGTTTCAGCATAAGAGGCCCGAAAACCGGGGAGCTTGCCCGCTGGGCTGCCCAGGAATTGCGTCTGTAATAGATCGGCCTTCAGTTCTCCAGTGCTCGTGATCCGCTCGTTCAAGGTGTCTTCCAGGTATGACAAGAAGTCGTGATAGCTTTCCTGGTGAACAGTCCCCCATCCGCGCTTTTGAGCGGCATCTTTCGTCACCCAATAGTTGAAATCGACCGTATTCGTCACCCTGCAAGGGCCTCTATCGTCGACAACCGTCTTGTCCGGGTCAAAGAGTTTTTGACGCTCGGCGGGTTTTTGATTGCTTCCTTGCCATGCCGATTGAATCCCTCCAATCGCCCCATTTGGTGGCCGCCATACGATCTCTCCGGGTTCATCGCTGCCTTCCTCCTTCCTCAGAGCCACGTTCGACCCCATGACCCCCGGCACAAAAATCACAGGGATCACGTCGCGCGGCGGCAACCTGAGCGCCGCATGCACATTAAAGGACTCTGGGCTGGTAGTTGAGTAGCAGGCGGGATTGCCCTTCCCGTCGAAGTGCAGCTTGACGCGGCGGGTAGCTGGCTTTGTGCCCATGATTTTTCCTATTTGAAGACGAGTTTGATTTTCTTGACGGCATTTTTGACCACAGAAGAGGAGTCGCCGGAGCCTCCCGTGCTGCCAGAGGACTCAATTCCCCCTTCGCCATCCTGAATTTCGTACTTGAGCCCTGTCACCGGATCGTTGTTCGAGTCAAGTGCAATGAACTTTTCATTGGTCATCGTCGTGCTCGCGGGCATGCCCGGCAGGCTTGCGGTGGCGCTCGCTGGCCCCGTCATGCTGTGGCCACCCGCGTGCTGGACGTTCGAGGCGGTGGTGCGCGAGACGATGCCGTTTTCGTACACCACCTCGCCGTTCTGCCCCCGGATCGTCACCTTCGGCGCTTCCATCAGGATTTCTTC
>WRJU01000117.1 GCA_009778425.1 Pseudomonadota bacterium | reverse complement strand
AAGGGGACGCCAAAGACAGGCGGGAGAAAGGCTGGGACGCCGAACAAGGCCACGCGCGAGATAAAAGCTATTGCGGCCCCCTACGGCTCGAAGGCTATCACCACGCTAGCGGCCATCATGGACGACCCGAACGCGCCACACGCAGCCCGTATTGCAGCCTCAAACGCCTTGCTTGACCGGGGCTATGGCAAGCCTGGGGAGTTCAAGCAAATCAGCATTGAGGAACCGCCGCCTGTCGAAGAATTGCACGGAGAGGCGCTTATCAATGAATTGAGGCGGAGAGGGCTGCCGACAACCATTTTTGAGGATGAGGACGGGGCGACAATCCAGTAAAAACGTGATTCGGTAGCTTATCAAGGAACCGAAGTATTCCAGTAAACACGCGCAGGTAATGTGTTTTCGCTCACAATGTATTCAGTATACCGTCAGAAATACCGTCAAAATGTCGATGCTTGAGAGATCAAACGCGGATTTGTTGGAAGCCCTAGCCTTAGACCGGGCCAGGGGTTCATTCTGGGCTTACCGGCAGTACATGCGCCCTGGAATGCTCAAAGGCTGGTGGCAGCGCGAGATCGCGCGGAACCTTCAACAGTTCTTCACGGATTTTCAAACGGGCAAGCGGCCTAAGCTGGTCATCCAGAGCCCGCCGCAGCATGGAAAGTCAGAGCAGGTCATCGACTTCATCGCGTGGCTCGTGGGGCAGAGCCCGGACTTACGGGTGATCTACACATCGTTCTCGGAGCGGCTCGGCATCCGCGCGAACTTACGTCTGCAACGGATATTCGACTCGGAGAAATACCGGCGGACATTCCCTCAAACCCTGATCAACACGCAGAACGTCGTCACGATCAGTAGCCAGACGTTGCGAAACCGGGAAATCATCGAGTTTTCCGGTCGCGAGGGGTATTTCCGAAACACCACTGTTCGCGGCTCCATCACCGGGGAGTCGCTGGACATCGGCGTGATCGACGACCCGATTAAGGGGCGCGAAGAGGCAAGTAGCGAGACGATCCGGGATAAAACTTGGGACTGGCTGACGGACGATTTTTTCTCCCGCTTCTCTGAAAACGCGGGGCTGCTGGCGATCCTGACGCGCTGGCACATCGACGACCCCATCGGTCGGCTCATCGAGCACATGCCCGACGTAAAGGTGGTGAGTTACCCGGCGATAGCTGAAAAGGATGAGCCATACCGCAAAAAGGGCGAGCCGCTCTTCCCGGAGCTGAAAAGCCTGGACTTCCTCCTCGAAAGGAAGGCGGTGATGTACCCGCCGTACTGGGAGGCGCTCTACCAGCAAAACCCGGTTGTGGCGGAAGGCGAGCTATTCAAGCCGGAAAAGGTCGAGGTGATCGAAGCCGTCCCGGCTGGCGTCACGAAGTGGGTACGCGGCTGGGACTTAGCGTCGACCACCGACGGGGACTACACGGCGGGCGCAAAGCTCGGAAAGCTCCCAGACGGTCGCTATGTCATCGCGGACATGGTGCGCTTGCAGCGTGGCCCAGATGAGCGGGATGCGGCGATTACGAACACTGCCGCGCGGGATGGGCGTCTCGTGAACGTGAGCCTCCCGCAAGACCCAGGACAGGCCGGGAAAACGCAGGTGCTCTACCTAACGCGGGCGCTTTCTGGATACCGGGTCAAGTCCTCGCCGGAATCCGGGGACAAGGTGACGCGCGCGGAGCCCTTCGCGGCGCAGGTCAACGTCGGCAACGTCCTGATGGTGAAAGCAAGCTGGAACGACAAAATGCTCGATGAGATGCGGATGTTCCCGAACGGCAAGCACGATGACCAGGTTGACGCCCTCTCGCGGGCGTTCGGCGAACTCATCACCAAGGGCTCCGGGTTCCTCTTCGGTGGTGATGACAGCCAGCACGCCGCCCTTTACAACCATTGGAACGGGCTGCGGTTGGTGAGGTAGGAAGCAAGATGTATGCACCGCGCAACAGACGGTATTTTTGACGGTACACCTGCAAGACCAAAAACACAAACCGCGTAACCATGCGTGTTTGCTGGCTTGATTCGGTAGCAGTATCACCACCAACAGCCCATCCCGAACCCTCCTGGCTTTTACGCGGTAGCTGTTTAGTACCGGCATATAGCACCCCGAAGAAGCCCAAAGCCAAACTTCAACGTATCAGGCTGTCGAGATAACGTTCGGCATCGAGCGCGGCCTGACAGCCGCTCGCGGCGCTGGTGACGGCCTGTTTGTAGATCGGGTCTTGTACGTCGCCAGCGGCGAAGACGCCCGGGATGCTGGTCTGGGTGGCGTCACCCCTGTGGCCGCCACGGGTGATGATGTAGCCGCCGTCCATGTCGAGTTGCCCGGCAAAGATGTCGGTGTTGGGCTGATGCCCGATAGCGATGAAAACGCCATGCACGGCAACCTCGCGGACCTCTTCGTTTTTTACGTTGCGGATACGCATGCCGGTGACGCCGGAGGCGTCCCCAAGCACTTCGTCGAGAGTGTAGTCGAGCGCCAGCTCGATTTTTCCGGCGGCGGCCTTTTCCATGAGCTTATCGACCATGATCTTTTCGGCGCGGAACGCCTGTCGGCGATGCACGAGCGTGACCTTGCGCGCGATGTTGGCAAGGTAGAGGGCTTCTTCCACGGCGGTATTGCCGCCGCCGATTACGGCGACATCCTGATTGCGGTAGAAAAAACCGTCGCAGGTAGCGCAAGCCGATACACCGCGTCCGGCAAATCTTTCTTCGGAAGGCAGCCCGAGATAGCGAGCCGTAGCACCCGTGGCGATGATGAGGGCGTCGCATGTGTATTGGCCGGAATCGCCGATCAGGCGAAACGGACGCTCCGTAAGTTTCGCGGTGTGAATGTGGTCGAACACGATCCGGGTATTGAAACGTTCGGCGTGCTTCTGGAAACGCGCCATCAAATCAGGCCCCAGGACGCCGTCGGCATCGGCAGGCCAGTTGTCAACTTCTGTTGTGGTCATGAGTTGCCCCCCTTGGGCAAGCCCCGTGATGAGCAGGGGTGCCAGATTGGCACGGGCGGCATAGACGGCGGCAGTGTAACCAGCGGGGCCGGAACCGAGGATGAGGAGGCGGGCGTGAGTGTGTTCGACTGTCATGGGAGTACGGATCGGGCGTAAATGCGAATGCGAAAAAGGGAAAACCAAGCAATGCCGCTGATTATAGTCCGGGAAAACCGATGCCAGAATCCGGCATAAAGCGAATGCCAACGGGGAAAGATATGGTTATACTCGTAAAAAGTATGTTTTCGTTGAACCGCGCGGGCTGGATATTCCGGTTCCACGGTTTTTGGGAATCCTCTCCTCTGCGCGCGGGAGTTTTCGTGCGTAAGCAAGGGGCGGATATATTGCAACCTTTCTATGTAATCCACTGCCCTATGAATCGGCCTGCTCTCGTTTCGACCACTGCGTTGAAAACTTTCCCCCTCTTTGCCGGATTGTCCGACGATGTGCTGAGTTCAATCTCCCAGGTAGCCATGATGCGTCACTTCCTGCGCGGGCAATCGGTGGTACGCGCGGGTGAGCGTACCGATTACGTCTATTTTGTGCTGACCGGCAGTCTCAAGGTCGTGGTCAGCGACGAGGATGGGCGCGAAGTCATCCTCTCCATTCTGGGCCAAGGGCAGATTTTTGGCGAGATGGGGATGTTCGGCGATCAGCCGCGTTCCGCCTCGGTGGTTCCTGTTGTGGCTTCCGACCTGGTGACGGTAACGAAACAGGCTTTCCGCCAGTTGATGCAGGATCATTTCGAGGTGGCCTGGCGCATCATGTGCAACCTTGCAGAACGTCTGCGCGATGCCGACCGCAAGATTGAAAGCCTGGCCCTGATGGATGTCTATGGCCGCGTGGCCCGCCTGCTGCTGGAAATGGCCGACGACGTCAACGGCGAAACCGTGGTGGCGCACAAGATTTCCAAACAGGACATCGCCCGCATGATCGGCGCTTCCCGCGAGATGGTCAGCCGGGTGATGAAAGACCTCGGCCAGCAAGGGCTGATCGAGGAGACACAGCACGGCATCATCCTGCACGAGCGTTTGGGCAGCAACGCCTGACATTGCCGCATGGTTTGACGGCATCCCGACCCGGCTTTCGGCTCTCATGACAACGGAAGCCGGGTGTGGTGTTGCCGGTCTGGTGAGTTCGGAAGATGGGGGCAAGGCGCTATAATCGAGCGCCTCGCTTCTCCGGTCTTTTTCGATGCCACCCCGTTCTTCGCCTCCCCCCTTGCCCGAAAAGATTCCCCTGCTGTTACGGGAAGCGCGCTGGCTCGTGCTGGGAGTCATGTCGCTGTATATCGGCCTGATCCTGTTCGGTTACGACAAGGCCGACCCGGGCTGGTCGCACGCTTCGGCGGCGAGCGTAAGCAATCCGGGGGGGCGTATCGGGGCTTGGATTGCCGATGCACTGCTCTACCTGCACGGGATTTCGGCTTGGTGGTGGGTGGTTTTCCTCGGCTATACGCTGGTGTGGGGGTTTCTCCGCCTACGTGACCGCCTGACGCTCGACCGCCGGTCCTTTTTCGTCATCCTGCTCGGTTTCGTCGTGGTGCTGTTGACCAGCAGTACGCTGGAAAGCATGCACTTCCTTGGTCTGGCCGACCTGTCATTCAGCCTGCCGTCGCAGCCCGGCGGGATGCTCGGTTCCGTGCTCGGGGAACTGATGCAGCAAAATTTCGGCGCTACCGGCAGCGCCTTGCTGTTGGTAACTTTGCTGGCGGCCGGTTTGTCGCTCTTTACCGGAATTTCCTGGTTGTCCATCGCCGAGGGGATAGGCGGGATACTGGAGCGGATCGTCCTCGGCGTGTTCGCGTTTATACAGGCTTGCCGCGACCGGCTGGCGGGGCATAGACGCGCGTCGCAGCGTGAAGAAACGGTACAGGTTCGCCGCAAGAAAAAAAATGAACAAGCCTTGAGCGCGCCATTGCGGATTGAACCGGGCGTCTCGGAAGCGCCGCGTTCGTCCCGTGCCGACAAGGAGCGCCAACGCGCGCTCTTCACCGACTCAGCCGACAGCCTGCCGTCGCTGAACCTGCTCGATGCCGTAGCGAACAACGGGGAACTGCCTTCGACCGAAACGCTTGAATTCACTTCCCGGCTGATCGAGACCAAACTCGCCGACTTCGGGGTCGAGGTCAAGGTACTGGCGGCCTATCCGGGGCCGGTCATCACCCGTTACGAGGTCGAACCGGCGATCGGGGTCAAGGGCGCGCAAGTGGTCAATCTCGCCAA
>WRJU01000116.1 GCA_009778425.1 Pseudomonadota bacterium | reverse complement strand
CACGGGGGCGGGCGGCGGTGTAAAGCTCGGTTTCGGTGAGAACAGCCAGTTTTGCTTCCGGCAGGATGAAACCGGCGGCAAGCGGGGCGATGGCAATGGCGAAATTGTTGTTATCGTTCTCGGAAAAAGCGGCAAAATCGGCGCAAATCTGCGGAGCCTCGCCGTACTCGGCAAAGAATTCGAGCATGGTTTCGCGCCGACCCGGCGATTCGGCCAGGAGCAGCACACGCCCATCGAATCCGGCGCGAAAGCTCTTGAAGAGGTTCAGGGGGTTGGCAGCCTTGCGGTCGACGGCAAGCCGGGGCAGGGGGAGGGCAGCGGCGCGGCCAGTGTCGATGTCGGCTTCGTTTTTGATTTCATTGATGCTTAGCCGGGGATGGCCGTGAAGCGCACCGAAGAAGTCTTCTTCTTTCAGGAAAAGCGCCTCGGGCGCGAGAACCGGACGGGCACGGTCGCCGCGCAGCATGTGGTGGCGTGAGCGGGTGTCGCGCCAGAAACCGGCAATGGCTTCGGGAACGTCGTGGTGCAGGAGCACTGGGGAGGCGGGCGGCAGGTAGTCGAAGAGCGTAGCGGTCTCTTCAAAGAAAAGCGGCAGGTAATACTCGATGCCCGCCGGGGCGATGCCGTTCGAGACGTCCTTGTAGAGAGGCGAGCGGCTTGGGTCGCCCTCGAAGACTTCGCGGAAACGGCTCCGGAACCGAGTGCGCCCGTCTTCATCGAACGGAAATTCGCGCGCGGGCAGCAGGCGAATTTCCTTGATCGGATAGACGGTGCGCTGGGTGTCGGGGTCGAACGTCTTGATGCTTTCGATGCGCTCGTCGAACAGGTCGATCCGTAGCGGTAGCGTCGCGCCCATCGGGTAGAGGTCGACCAACCCGCCGCGTACCGCGAATTCGCCGGGGCTGACGACCTGAGTGACGCAGTGATAACCGGCCAGCGCCAGTTGCGCGCGCAACTGCCCCACTTGAAACGCCTCGCCCTGCTTGAGAAAGAAAGTGTAAGCGGCGAGAAAGGCGGGCGGGGCCATGCGGTAGAGCGCGGTGCTGGCGGGGACGAGTACCACGTCGGCTTCATTTCGGCTGATGGCGTAGAGCGTGGAAAGCCGCTCGGAGATCAAGTCCTGGTGCGGAGAAAAACTGTCATAGGGCAGCGTTTCCCAGTCGGGCAGGAGGCGCACGTCGAGGCGCGGCGCGAACCAGGCGATTTCGTCCGCAAGCTGCTGTGCTCTGACGGGCTGCGCGGTGACGACCGTCAACATTTGCCCGCGTTCGGCCAGCGTGGCGATGGCCAGCGCGTCGCTGGCTCCCGCCAGTTCCGGCAGGTCGAACCGCGCGCCGGGCTTGGGAAGACACAGGTTCGAGATCGCGGGCAGGAGGGCTTGGGAGCCGGGTGTAGCGGGCATTGCGGTAAGACGATTCAAAAGGAAGAGCGCGATTATAGGAGATTGACAGTAAGTTCCCCGGAAGCCGTGTGAAATCCTCCCGTATTGTGGAAATCCACAAATGCTATAAACAAAATCCACATTTCTTTCATCGGATGACGGAAATATGAGAATGGACAATTATCCGGTCGTGCACGGGGCAGAAGATATTTTGCGCTCGCTCTGTGATTCCGTCGTCAAGGTACTGCATCTGGCAACCACATGCAGGCTTAACTATTCCGGGATGGTTCAGCGAATTTCCCGCACATGCCTGAAACCGGACATCGGCTGTTTCGTGTTGTTCGATGGTGGTTTTTCCGGGCTGGTGGTCACGAATTTTTCAGCGGCTTCGGCAATGGAGCTGTATGAACGCTACATGCTCAACATGGGCATGTCGAAAGAGGAGTTGGCGAGCGCCTTTACCGCCGATGAAGTGGGCAACGTCATAGGCGAGTTGATGAACCAGATCGTCGGGGATTTTACCGGCAAGATTTCCAGGGAACTGCAAATCCATATTACCCAGAATCAGCCCAAGATGCTGGCGCTCACCAAGCAGGTCGTGCTTTCGGTGGATACCCATCTCGATCAGCCACAGGCGTGGCGGGTTACTTTCCAAACCGAGCGCGGCAATGTCTTCTATCTCGAAATGGCGATTGATCGTACCGAATTCATCAAGTTGAAGGATTTCGAGGCTGAGGAAATTGATCCCGACGCGCTGCTCGATCAGGTCCGAAACGGCATGAACGCCATTACGGCCAGCACGGATAACGAATTGTTGGAGTCGCTCGGTATGTGAGGCGACACCTGGCTACAATACCGTTATCATCCGCAAGTTCCATTCCGGGGTACGTGCCTGGAGTGTGTGAGAATTTTTCTTTTGAAGTGAAGTCATCATGAGCGATTTATCCGGCTTGCGGCCAACTGCGGTCTGGCGTCATTTTTTCAACCTTTGCCGGATTCCGCGCGCTTCGGGTCAGGAGGCTGCGGTGTGTGATGCCCTGTCGAAATGGGCCTCTGAGCGTGGATTGCGTGTGAGGAGCGATAGCCGTGGCAATCTCATCCTGGGTAAGGCCGCAACAAAGGGCTATGAAAACCGGCCTGACGTGGTGTTGCAGGGGCATCTGGACATGGTGTGCCAGAAGCACGGCGGCAGCCAGCACGATTTCGCGCGTGACCCGATTTGCCCCGTGTTGAGCGACGGTTGGGTGACGGCGCACGATACGACGCTCGGAGCCGATAACGGGATTGGGGTCGCGCTGGCGTTGGCGGTGCTGGATGCCGACGATCTCGCACACCCCGCGCTGGAAGTCCTGTTGACCGTGGATGAGGAAGCGGGCATGCACGGCGCGATGGCGCTTGAGCGGGACGCCGTGAAAGGCCGTTTGCTGATCAATCTGGATACCGAGGAATGGGGCGAGATTTATATCGGCTGTGCCGGGAGCGTCGATGTGGTCGTCGACGCTCCTGTGCTCATGGAAACGGCTCCGGCAGGCTTACAGGCCGTCGGCTTGCAGCTTACCGGCCTGGCCGGGGGGCATTCCGGGATCGATATTCATCGCCAGCGCGGTAACGCGATCAAGCTGCTTGCTCAGTTCCTGTACGAACTGGCTGGAAAGGGGTTCGATTTCCGGCTTGCGTCGATGAAGGGGGGCACGGCTCACAACGCCATCCCGCGCGAGGCTGAAGCCATACTCCGGGTAGAGGATGCCTCCTGTCTGCAGGCAGAAGCCGAAGGTTTCGTAGCGAGGCTGCGGAGCCAACTGAATGATGAAGAGAGCGGAGTTCGCATTGATTTCGAGCTTGTTTCAATGCAGGGCGCGCCCGAGGTTCTGAGCGGTGAGGCAGCGCGCGAAATCCTGACCCTGTTGCGCGATTTGCCCTATGGCGTGCGCAAGATGAGCGAACGGATGCCCGGCGTGGTCGAAACTTCCAACAACATCGGGGAGTTGCGGCTGGAAGAAGGGCGGCTGCATGTCAACATGATGGTGCGTTCAACGGACGAACACAGCATCCATACCTTGTCCGATGAGATCGTTGCGCGCTTTGCCGCCTCTGGATTCGAGGGCATCCACATCGTCGGAGCCGGGCCGGTGTGGCACCCGAACCCCGAATCGAAACTGCTCGCGTTGGCGCGGGACGTTTACCGGCAAACCTTTGACGGCGAAGCATCCGTTCAGGTGATTCACGCCGGACTGGAATGCGGCATCTTCGGCTGGCTATGGCCGGACATGGACATGATTTCCTTCGGCCCTACGATCCGCGGCGCGCATGCGCCCAAAGAACGGGTCGAGGTGGCAAGCGTGGAACACGCCTGGCAACTGCTGGTCGGGGTATTGGCAGCGATCCCCGGGAGATAACCCGGGAGTTAAGCTGCCATATCCCGCTTCGCGGTCTCTGGAAATTTTTGCAGCATCTGCAGTGTGTGAGGTTCATGTCGTCACGCTGTCATGGGAATGGGGGGATTTGAACGCAACCATTCACGCAGGATGGCGTTGAAATAGGCTTCCCAATCTTCGCCTGTCGCGTGCAGGGCATCCAGTATGTCGGAGTCCAAGGAAAGCGCAACGTGCTTTGCCGATGGCGCCTCTTTGCAGGCGCATCCATGCGGGGTAGTGCATAAGCCAGTTTCGGAGCGCATGAAAGCGAGAGAACTGGAATCGTGCATCATGATCGTAACCTCCGTCAGAGTAAGCAAGGCGGAATGCGTATAGCATATCCCGCACAGTCTGTTTTCTCATGAAAACGGAAAACAAGCCTACTCAGCAAGAATCGCGCCAGTTTTTATGTTATTGATTAATAAATATATTTAGTTTGAAGAACAAGGGCGATGTAAAAAGCACCGACATTTCATAGGATGACATAAAACTTGTCGATACATATTTGTTAATTATTTGATCTGTAAATAAAAAGTAATGAAAAAAACCAATAGCATTAAATTTTAAGATAAATAAATAGTCATTTATTGTGCAGATGAAACGATTATGGAATTATTTTTATAAAATCTGTTTGTCATGGATACATGAATTGCCGTACCAGGACGAGTTCCCCGGAAAAACGCATCGGCACAGTGAATTCCTGTCGTTTTTCGTGCGGCGAGTTTTCGTTGGTGGTGATGGCCAGATGAGCGGTGGTCAGGCTGTTGCTGCCGCTGCCGCCATAGAAATTGATGTAGATCTGATACAGCCCTTTTTCCGGCGCGGGCGAGGCAAAAATCTCCGGGCCATAGCCATCGGTGACGTCTATGTCGATTGCGCCGCCATTGACGACCCGTTGCCCATACCAGGCGTGTTGGCCGCTTGGCGTGATTACATGCAGGTCGAGGTCGGTTCTGTCGGTATCCCAACTGAGCACGACGCGCAGCCTTGATACGGGCTGCCCGTTTGCGCTCTGATGAAACTGGACGCGCGAGCGCTCTTCGCCCGAGACGATTTCGACACTGTTGGAACCTGCGCCGAAACTGTAAGGCCGCGCGAACGCGCCACCCTCATCGAGCCGTACCGGCATGGCATTCCCGTTGACGACGAGAGTCGCAGTATTGGGTTGTTTCCCGCGCGCGCGGATACGCCCGCGAATCTGGGCGGAGAGCGGCGTATCGGCGTCGATGTTGGGCCTCACGGCCGGATACTGCACCGTTTGGGTAAAAGGCGTGTCGGGGTCGCCCAAGCGCCAGCC
>WRJU01000115.1 GCA_009778425.1 Pseudomonadota bacterium | reverse complement strand
GTGAAGCCGCCCTGCTGGCTGACGAGGCTCGGTATTGTTCGTTTGGTGACACTGTTCACTATTCCGACCCCAAGATTTTTACCCGCTGTGAAGGCAGCTATCTGTACGACGGCGAGGGCACGCCTTTCCTCGATCTTCAGATGTGGTATTCGGCAGTCAATTTCGGTTATGCCAATCCGCGCCTGGATGCCGTGCTCAAACGGCAGATCGACACCTTGCCGCAGGTGGCGAGCCAATATCTGCATCCCACGAAAATCGAATTGGCGAAGATGATCGCGCAGGACGCGAAGAAGAAATGGGGGCTCGACGGGCGCATTCATTTCAATGTCGGCGGTTCGCAATCCATCGACGATTCATTGAAGATCGTGCGCAACGCCAAAGAGGGCAAGAGTCTGATGTTCGCGTTCGAAGGGGGATACCACGGCCGCACACTGGGCGCGTCGGCCATTACGTCGAGTTACCGTTACCGCCGCCGCTACGGGCATTTCGGGGATCGCGCGTATTTTATTCCGTTTCCCTACCACTTCCGTGGTCCCAAAGGGATGAGCAAGGAAGAATACGGCGAGTATTGCGTGCAGCAATTCGAGCGCCTGTTCGAATCGGAATACAACGGCGTGTGGGATCCGAGAGCGGGGCAGTCGGAGTACGCCGCTTTTTATGTTGAGCCGATCCAGGGCACGGGGGGCTATGTCATCCCGCCACCCAATTTCTTCAAGGGTCTCAAGCGAGTCCTGGATAAATACGGCATCCTGCTCGTGGTCGATGAAATCCAGATGGGTTTTTATCGTACCGGCAAGCTCTGGTCGATCGAGCATTTTGGTGTGACGCCGGACGTGTTGGTTTTCGGCAAGGCCCTGACCAACGGGCTGAATCCGCTGGCCGGTTTGTGGGCGCGCGAGGAACTCATCAACCCGCAGATTTTCCCGCCCGGATCGACGCATTCGACGTTTGCTTCCAACCCTCTGGGCACGGCGGTGGGTCTGGAGACGATGCGGATGCTGGCCGAGACGGATTACGAGCCGATGGTCATGAAAAGGGGTGAGATTTTTCTCGCGGGTCTGCGTGACCTGCAAAAGCGTCACCCCGAAATCGGCGACGTGGATGGTTTGGGGCTTGCGCTGCGCGCCGAGATTTGCGAGGCAGATGGCTTCACGCCCAACAAACGCCTGCTCGACAGGATGGCGGACATCGGCTTGGCGGGCGGGCTGAAGCACAAGGGCAAGCGAATGGGGCTTGTGCTGGACGTGGGCGGCTATTACAAGAACGTCATCACTTTTGCGCCTTCGCTGCACATCGACGGAGAGGAAATCGAACTGGCCATCGCGCTGCTCGATCAACTCATCACGCTTGCCAAGAAAGGATGATCGTGGGAATGGGGGAAAGCTCAGGACTCTTCGGGTTTTTCCTTTATGGCCGTGCGCTCGACGATGCGGCTGAAAAAATCCACCGAGCGTTCGACCAGCGTGGCCTTCTCCTGATCGACCGTCACCATGTGGTAGCTGTTGGCAAGTACGAGCGTTTCGACCGGTCCGCTGAAACGGCGTTCGATGATATGTACGTTGGCCAGCGTTGCGACGTCGTCCTCGCGCGCGTGGACGGCCAGGGCAGGGACGTGGATACGATGCAGGTTTTTTCGCACATTGGAAGACAGGCGGTAGAACTGTTCCAGCGAAGGCCAGGGATTGCCGGGCAGTCCGGCGGCCTCCGAGTCTCCCGCGTGCATCTTGCTGGTAATCGCCTGCCGCAGCCGTTCGTTCTTGATCCCGAAGGGATAGGTTTCCATGAAGCGCTTGTGCCGCCCGATTCCCAGGACGCCGGTGACGAGCGGGAACAGGAAGGTCAGATACCGTCCTTCAAAGGGGATGCTCCAACCATCGTAGAAGAAAGTCGTGCCGTACAGGCCCAGCCCGTCGACTTTGCCGGGGTGTTCGATGGCGTATTTCATCGCCAGCACGGCACCCATCGAAAGCCCTGCCACGAACAGATGTTTGACTCTTTTACGCAAGGCTTCAGCGGCTTGTTCGACACTGGCGAACCAGTCCTTCCAGCCTGTAGCGAGCAGATCCGCCTCGGTTCCGCAGTGTCCGGCCAGACGCACGCATTCGGCCTCGAAGCCCGCCGCCTTGAGGCCGCGTGCCACGAAGCGCATTTCGTTCGGGGTTCCCGTGAGGCCGTGGATCAATAAAACCCCGGCGCTGCCGGGAGGGACTTTGTGTGGGGTTGTCATGGTTTTTTATCCGGAGGCTAGCTTGATTTATCCGCCTCCTACGGGATGCCGGGTTTTTCGGAATGTACAGAGATTTGAGGATGTTTACCATTTTGCCATCGGTAGGCTTTCACAAACCTGTCGTAGGGATTTGACGGGTTTGAAGACATGAGTACAGTCACGATAGTCTTGTTGTGGCTCATCAATCTGGTGACCGATACAGGTGGGCAACTGGCGTTCAAGGCGGCTGCCATCGAGAACAGGGAAGCGCAGGGGTGGGCGCACTGGCGGCACATGCTAGGTCGTCCGTGGATTTATATCGGTGCAATAGCATATATCTTTGAATTCGTCGCCTGGCTGGCATTTCTCTCGACGGTGACCTTGGCTGAAGGCGTGTTGTTGGGCATGGCCGGTATCGTTACGGTGATGGTGGGGGGGCGGTTATGGTTCAAGGAACGCCTTACGCGCCCGCGTACCATCGGCATCAGCCTGATCCTGGCGGGCGTGGCGCTGGTTGGTCTGGGAGGAGGCGCATGAGTTCGCGTGTCTTTTTCATCATTGGCCTGTTGGCGCTGCTGGTTTTCGACACGTTTGCACAGGTGTGTTTTAAGTTCACGGCTCTTCATGCTGCGCCGCTGACTTTCGATCTGCCTTGGTTGCTGCGTGCATTGAGTACGCCGTGGGTGTATTGCTCGATTTTGGGATACCTCTGTGCCTTTGTAACCTACATGACGATGTTGCGCCGCATTCCCGTTGGCCCGGCGTTTGCCGCTGCTCACCTGGAGGTGGTCGGGGTGCTGGTGATCTCTGTTCCTCTTTTTGGTGAAGTCCTGTCCGTGCTTCAATACCTTGGCGCGGTGCTGATCCTGGCCGGTGTGTTTTGCCTGGCCTATGGCGAGTCAAATCGCAATCCGGGGGGGATGGCTGTGGAGGGGCATTGATGCGAGAGCTGCCTCCCACGGCGGGTTTGCCGCTCCCATTGCCGGAACTCTTTGGCGCAAGGGGAGGTTTTTCGCGCGCCGCGCAGGATTATGTGGGTGCGCCCTACGCTGGGTTGACCTGCTCGGGTACGGCCAGTCTCGTGCTTATCCTTACCGCGTTGCGCCGCTTGTCCGGATGCCGGACAGTGATCGTTCCGGCTTATACCTGCCCGCTGGTGGCACTGGCCGTCGCGCATTGCGGGCTGAGGCTGCGCCTGTGCGACCTGGCTGCCGATAGCCTCGATTTCGACATGGCGGCGCTCGCCGCTCTGTGTGATGAAGATACACTGGCGATCATGCCCACGCATCTTGCCGGGCGCGTGACCCGTGTTGCTCCCGTGCTGCGGCTTGCGCGCGAACACGGCGCGTTCGTCATCGAAGATGCCGCGCAGTCCTTCGGCGCGCGCCGGAGTGGGCAGAGCGTTGGTCTGGAGGGAGACGCCGGTTTCTTCAGTTTTGCCGCTGGGAAAGGATTGAGCCTGTATGAAGGCGGTTTGTGGGTGACGCGCGACCCGACTCTGGCGTCGGCCATCGAGCGGGCGCAGGATGAACTGATCAAGCGGAATGCCTGGCGGGAATTCCGGCGCTGCCTTGAACTGGCTGCTTACGCGCTGTTTTATCGCCCCGCCTTTTTGCCCTGGGTGTACGGCACGCCCTTACGCCGCGCGTTGAAAAAAGGCGATCTGCCGGGTGCTGTGGGAGATATTTTTTCTCCTGAGATTCCGCTGCATCATGTTGGCGGCTGGCGGCAGGGGGTCGGCCAGCGGGCGCTTTCCAGACTTAAGACGTTCCATCAACAGACAAAGGATCAGGCAATGCGTCGCCTTGCCGTGCTCGACCGTTTGCCGGGGGTACTGGTTTTCCGCGACATGGAGGACGAAGAGGGTACTTGGCCCTGCCTCATGCTGCGTCTGCCGGATCAGGACAGGCGGGATCGTGCGCTCGGCGTATTATGGGGCGCAGGACTGGGAGTGACGCGCATGTTCATCCATGCCTTGCCTGATTATGACTATCTGCGTTCCTGCGTTCCGCAGGATGCCTGTCCCAATGCCCGCGATCTCGCGGCGCGCTCGCTGACCATCACCAACAGTCTGTGGCTGGACGACACGGGTTTTGCGCGGGTCACAGACGCGCTGGAACAGGCGGCATGAACGGACAAGAGCCTCGCAGATGGAATTTTCGGGCTCTGTTCGTGCTACGCGCGACCATCGCTTGCGCAGTGATGATGGCTCTCTTTGCCTCGCAGTTCATGGGGAACGAAAATCCGATTCACGATGATTTGCATTATGTTGCCGGGTGGCTGGCATTCGCCATGCTGCTGGTGTTCTTTGCCCTGAAGTACCGAGCGGTTGCCGCAGGTGCCGATGCGCCGGACAGAGATTGGGTCGACTGGCTGGCTAAAGGCGCTTCTATCGTCCTGTATGTATCGTTGTTTACCCTGCCTCTGTTGGGATGGGGGCTGATCCATGCGCGGGATCGAGGGGTTGCCCCAGGGCTTGCCTACACGCTCCGCAACCTTCACAGCGCGGTTGCGTGGGCGTTGGTTATCGTGCTGTTGCTGTACGCCGTAATCGCCTTGTGGCGGCGTAAGCAAGATACGACGAGAGAATTTGAGCCTGGCTCGCCATCCGCTTCATGTAATTCCGACACTTTGTTTGATCCATCTTCATCTCATGCCCCGCGTTGGCTGACCAGTGCGGAACCCGATGCGCTGGTCGATCACTTTACGCGCCATCCAGCAGAGGGGTTCAAACCGTTCACATGCGTGACCGGCATGCCCGGTTTCTGGACGACGTTCGATCTGCTCACCACGGCGGACGAGCGGACGCTGTCCATGATCGGAAAGATACCCGGCAACCGG
>WRJU01000114.1 GCA_009778425.1 Pseudomonadota bacterium | reverse complement strand
AAATTGAAACAAATGCCTGCAACGCTCCTGCAACGCTCGCTTACCGCCGTCTGGCATCCGTGTACCCAGATGAAACACCACGAAACCCTGCCCCTCACGCCGGTGGTCGGGGGCGAAGGGCCATGGCTCGTCACGGAAGACAGCAGGCGGCTGCTGGACGGCATCAGTTCATGGTGGGTCAACCTTTTCGGGCACTGCAACCCTCGCATCAATGCGGCGCTGCGCGACCAACTCGAACGGCTGGAGCATGTGCTGCTCGCGGGATTTACGCATCCTCCGGTCGTGGAACTTTCCGAACGGCTGGCGGCGCTCACGGGAGGCGCGCTGGGGCATGCTTTTTATGCTTCGGATGGGGCTTCGGCCACGGAAATCGCGCTGAAGATGAGTTTTCACGCATGGCGCAACCGGGGATTGCCCCATAAAAACCGTTTCCTGTGCCTGGAAGGCAGTTATCACGGAGAAACCGTAGGGGCGCTGGCCGTGACGGACGTGCCCTTGTTCAGGGATGCTTACGCGCCGCTGGTGCGGCAGGCAAGCACCGTCCCTTCCCCGGACGCGCGGCGGGCGGCGCCGGGAGAAACCGCCGCCGACGTGGCGCGCCGTGCCGCCGAGGCGCTGGAAGCGCACCTGGAGGCGGAAAACGGGCAGGTTGCGGCGCTTATCCTGGAACCATTGGTGCAGGGCGCAGCCGGAATGGTGATGTACGACCCGGAATACCTGCGGCTGGCGCGCGCGCTCTGCGACCGTTATCAAGCGCACCTGATCTGCGATGAAATTGCCGTGGGCTGTGGCCGCACAGGCACGTTCTTCGCACATGAACAAGCGGGGATCCGCCCGGATTTGCTATGCCTTTCCAAGGGAATTTCCGGCGGCTACCTGCCGCTGTCCGTGGTGCTTTGCCACGAGGAGATTTTCCGCACCTTCTACGACTCCGATACACGAAAAGCCTTTCTGCATTCGCATTCCTATACGGGCAACCCGCTGGCTTGCCGCGCGGCGCTGGCGACGCTGGATATTTTTGAAGAAGACGATGTGCTGGCGGCAAACCGCGCACGCGCGGAATCATTGGGACGTTTGCTGGAAGAGGCGTTTTCCGGCCATGCGTCCGTTCGTCACCTGCGCCAGCGCGGCATGATCGCGGCCTTCGACGTAGAGGGCGCGGCAGACGACTTTTCGCGGCGGTTTTTCGCGGCGGCGCTGGAAGCGGGCGCGCTGTTGCGCCCCATCGGCAACACAGTGTATTTCATGCCCCCTTACGTCATGGACGAGCCGGAACTGCGGGCACTGGTTGCCGCCGCCGCGGGCGCGCTGGAACAAACGCTGGCATGAACCGGCTCGATCACCTGCGCGCTGCGCTCGACAAGCTCGATTCCGATCACCTGCGCCGCGTCCGGCGCGACATCGAGACCCCCTGCTCGCCCCATGTCGTCATCGGCGGACGGCCTTTCACGGCGTTTTGCAGCAATGATTACCTCGGGCTGGCGGGAGACCCCCGGCTGGCCGAGGCACTGGCCGAGGGCGCGCGGCGATGGGGCGTAGGCGCGGGCGCTTCGCATCTGGTCTCCGGCCACTACCTCGTGCAACACATGCTCGAAGAACGGCTGGCGGCTTTCGTCGGGCGCGAACGGGCGCTGGTGTTTTCTTCAGGCTTCATGGCGAACATGGGCATCATCCCGGCGCTAGTCGGGCGCAATGACGCAATTTTCGCCGACCGCCTGAATCATGCCTCGCTGATCGACGGCATGCTGCTCTCACGCGCCGGCGTGCACCGTTTCCCACACCAGGACATGGCCGCGCTGGAACGGCAGCTTGCGGCAAGCGCGGCTCAGACAAAGCTGATTGTCAGCGATTCGGTGTTCAGCATGGATGGCGATGTCGCGCCCTTGCGGGAGTTGATGGCGCTCGCGGAACGATTCGATGCCTGGCTGCTCGTCGACGACGCGCACGGCTTCGGCGTACTTGGGCCACAGGGCCGCGGCGCGCTAGCGGAAGCGGGTATCGACGGCTGGCGGCTCATCCAGATGGCTACGCTTTCCAAGGCCGCCGGGGTTTCGGGCGCGTTCGTCGCCGGGAATTCGACTGTCATCGAATGGCTGATGCAGAAAGCGCGCACCTACATTTTCACCACGGGTTCCCCCCCAGCACTGGCGCAAACTCTCGCTGCCAGCATCGAACTCATCGAAGCAGGCGGTGAGCGGCGCGCCCATCTTGCAGCGCTGATCGAACGCCTGACAAAAGGCTTGGCTCAGGAACGCTGGAAATTGCTGCCCTCGCGCACGCCAATCCAGCCCCTCATCGTGGGGGAAAACGCATCCGCATTGGCACTTGGGGACGCGCTCATGGAAGAAGGGCTGTGGATACCGGCGATTCGCCCGCCTACGGTTCCCGCAGGCAGCGCACGGCTACGCATCACGCTGTCGGCAGCGCACACATCAGCCGATGTCGACCGCCTCATTGAGGCCATCAACCGCCTGGAAAAGACCCTGTGACCCGGAAGAAAAAAGCGCCTTTGCTCTTCCTGCATGGTTGGGCGATGACCCCGGAGGTGTGGCAAGCCTTGATTGCGGCGCTCATCACGGAAAATGCCGATTTCGAGATACACGCCCCTGCCCTGCCCGGCCACGACGGCCACGCCATCGACTTCGCGCCTACGCTTGCCGCCTGGGCCGATGCGCTCGCCCCCGCCTTGCCTTCGAGCGCCACCGTAATCGGCTGGTCGCTCGGAGCCGCGCTCGCGCTGGAACTCGCCCGGTCCCGGCCTGAGCGCGTGGAGCGTCTGATTCTTCTGGGAGCCACGCCACGCTTCATCTCCGCGCCCGATTGGCCGCATGGGCTGGACGCGGAACTCGTTACTTCCTTCACCGATGGATACCTCAGCCAGCCGACCCAGACCCTGCACCGTTTCCTGGCCTTGCAAACCCTGGGGGACGCCTCCCGTCGGCGCCTGTCGCCCCAACTCGAAGCCGCCGCCGTCCCACACGCCGGACACCCCCTGCCCGCGCTCGCCGACGGATTGAAAATTCTTGCGGAAAGCGACCTGCGCCCCTGGCTCGCGGAAATCCGGCAACCTGTTCACCTCATCCACGGCGACAATGATGCGCTGATGCCGCTCGAAGCCGCGCGATGGCTCGCCGCCGCCCTGCCCCATGCCCGCCTGAGCGTATATGAACACTGCGGCCACGCCCCTTTGCTCTCGCGCCCGGAGGACTGCGTGGCGCTGATTCATGCCAGCCTTAATGGACAAGGCAAACCATGAGCAAGGCTTTCGATCCCTACAAAAGCCAGGTTCGCCGCGCCTTCGACCGCGCCGCGCCTACTTACGGTTCTGCCGCTCATGTGCAGGACGCAGCGGCGCAACGCCTACTCGCCTTTGCCCGCGCGCAACCGCTGCCCTCCCGCATTCGCCGCGTACTGGATGCCGGATGTGGAACCGGGCAATCCCTGCCCGCGCTATCCGCGTTTTTTCCGCAAGCGCAGTGTGTCGCGCTCGACTTTTCCACAGCGATGCTCAAGCATGCCGCTTGTGCGGCAAGCGCGGCACACCCCGTTTGCGCGGACATCGAGAACTTGCCGCTGGCCGATTCATCCATTGATTTTTACTGGTCGAACCTCGCCTTCCAATGGTGCTCTCCGGAAACGGCGCTTGAGGAAGCCTTCCGGGTTCTCTCACCGGGAGGCGTGGCGCGAATTGCTACCCTTGGCCCCCGGACTCTTCACGAATTGCGTACTGCGTTCAGCGCAGTAGACGATGGCGTACACGTCATCGACTTCACTGCCACGGAGCACTGGCTTGAAGCCTCCAAAGCCGCTGGCCTGACCGTCCAATCTCATTTGCGGAAAACACTACTCGATGTTGCCGCCGATTTGCACGCGCTCCTTGGTAATATCAAGGCTATCGGCGCTCGCGCCATAAGAGACCGGCGGCGGAGTTCCCTCGGACGGAAAGGCTGGCAGACGCTCCAGTCCGCCTACGAAGCCTTTCGACACCCGGATGGCGCGTTGCCCGCGACGTATGACTTGATCTTGCTTGCCCTGAGGAAGCCTGCATGAGCACGTTTCGCGCATGGTTCGTCACTGGAACCGACACAGGAATCGGCAAAACATTCGCCACCTGTGTGCTCATCCACGCTGCGCGCGCACAAGGCTTGACAACCCTCGGCATGAAGCCTGTGGCCTCGGGCACTGAAACGATCGACGGCAAAACCATCAATGAAGACGCCGCGCAGCTGCTGGCTGCCGGCAGTTTCGATCCGGGGCTGGAACGGCTCAACCCCTACTGCTTGCGCGCGCCAGTTTCCCCGCATCTCGCGGCACGGGAAGAAAACATCCACATCGAGCCTGCGCGCATCTATCGAGCGTTCGACGACCTCGCCCAGCGCTGCGAACGCCTGTTCGTCGAAGGCGCAGGCGGATTCCTTTCGCCTTTGAGCGAGGAAACCGACGCCCCGCGCATCGCGCGCGAACTGGATTTGCCCCTCATCCTCGTCGTCGGCATGCGACTCGGCTGCATCAGCCATGCGCTGCTCACTGCCGAAGCCATCCTTTCCCGCAATCTGCGCCTGGAAGGCTGGATCGCAAACTGCCTTTATCCAGACATGCCGCATTTGTATGAGAATATAGAATTTTTGCGCCGCCGTTTCGATGCTCCGCTGCTGGGAACGCTCCCCTGCGCGCCCAATAGGGCTCCTGATGCGCTGGCGCACCTTATTAGTTTACCTTGCCAATCAACGCCATACGCTACCAGGAATCAACCATGAAAACAGGAAAAACCGACAAGCCCAAGTCAAAGCCAAAATCAAAGTCAAAGAAATCCTCTCCGCCCGCTGTAATCAACCAGGAAGCGTCTGGCGAACAGCTAGAAAATCCTCCATTGGAAATCGCCCCGCCCGAATCGGACTCTCCGCCCGCTATGGCCGATCAGGAAACGCCCGGCGAACAGCCCGAAACCCCGCCATTGGAAACCGCCTCATCCGAACCGGTCTCTCCGTCCGCCGTGGCCGACCAGGAAGCACCCAGCGAACTGCCTGAAACCCTGCCAT
>WRJU01000113.1 GCA_009778425.1 Pseudomonadota bacterium | reverse complement strand
CCGGCGGGAGCGATTCCAGCCTGTCCTGCTGGCTGACCTGGTTGCTGACGCAAAGTTTCCAAGGGCAACGGTTGGGGGTTTTTGCCCTGCTTTTCGGTGTCCTGGGGTTCCTGACCGGACAGCGGTTATGCGGCTGGATCGGCTGGATCGCCGGTGTGGTCGGGCTGGTGCTGTACAGCCCCGATTACGCCGCCGTCGGGATGCTGTTGGGGCTTTTTGCCTTGCTGCGGAGTTATGCGCCTATCGTGTCGGTGGCGTATGAGAACGGGCAAAGCCAGCGCAAGACAAGTCAGTAGCCAGCCAATAGCTTGCGGATTGGCAGGCTCAAACAGCCAGCGGCCAATGGCGCACACTGCGATGAGGGCGGCGCAGATGCGCTCAGGGCGTGAAAAAGTGTTGCCGCGCAACCAGCCGATGACGCCAAAAATCGTTGCCGGGGTCAGGTAGAGCAGGCTTGGAAAGTCCCGGTAGCGCGAAGTGATGAGCAGCAGCAATGCCGCGATGGCAGCGGCGAAAAGAAGAAAGCCGCGCAGTGCGGACAGTAGATCGCTTGCCTCGAAGTGCAGCCCTGCGTTCCGTATCCGTTGCCAGGCAATGTCGGCGGGACGGAGCGGTTTACCGGGCCAGCGCGTCAGAACCGCACAGGCGGCCAGCGCGGCGAGGGCGACCGTGCCAAGGGCGACCCAATCGGTCAGGCTGGCGTAGGCCAGACGGGCGTGTTCGGCATGCAGGACGGCAATCAGGCCGGTCGTTGCGCCGGTGAGGGTGAGGGCGGCAAGGCGCATCCGAGTACGGAAACCTCCGGTGAGAGCCAGGAGCAGGGCGAGGAGCGCGCCCGCGCCAGTTCCGATCAATGGGGCAATGATGCTTTCGCGCTCGGAAACGGGGCCGGAGAGCGGGAATTTCGTTTGCAAGGTGTTTGCATCGAGCATGCCCCAGTAGCCGCCGACAGTGCCTTCGAGCGAGCGTTTCCACGGTTGGTCGACAGCTTCGATGAGGTTGTAATCCCAGCCAGAGTCATGCGCCCGACGGACGAATTCCCGAATGTAGCGCGCTTGGTTGACCTTTGAGGGCAGCGATTCCCCGCGCTGGAGACCGGCGCTCGGCCAGCCGGTTTCGCCGATCAGGATGGGTTTTCCGGGAAAGGCCGCGCCGATTTTTTTGCGGGTTTCGGCAACATGGGCTAGGGCGCGCCCGATGTCGACCGGGTCGTCTTCCCAGAAAGGCAGGATGTGCACGGTGACGAAATCGACATGCGCGGCCAGCTCGGAATTCTTGAGCCAGAATTCCCATACGTCGGCGTAGGTGACGGGCACAGGGCTTCTTGCGCGTACCGAATCGAGCAGGGTGCGCATTTCCGTGGCGGTACGCTCGTGGCGGAGCAGGACTTCATTGCCGACGATGATTGCCCGCACGGTGTCTCGATATGCGTTGGCAAGCGTGATGGCGCGCTCGATCTCAAGGGTGCTTTTCTTTGGAACGAAGCCGATCCATGCGCCGAGCAGCACTTTGAGTCCCAGTTCCTGGGCGATTCCGGGTACTTGATCCAGCCCCTTGTCGGTCGAATAAAGCCGCACACAGCCGGTAATCGTTTTGATCGCACGCAGGTCTTCCTCGATCTGTTGGCGTGGGATGATCAGTTCTTCATCGAACGGCGTTTGCCCAGGGCGATGGAAGGGCGCGTAGGAGACGCAACGCAGTTGTTCGCCCTGAGCCAGTTCCAGTCCGGGTATCGCCACGGGTTTGGTTTCCGCGATGAGCCAAGCCAGGAGCGCGATAAGGACGACGAGGTGGGCAAACGCAAGCGCCGCCCAGACCGGATGCTTGAAAGGCATGGAGAAGGAAGCGGGGAGGGGTCAGTCGGAACCGGCTTCCTCCAACACGCAACACAGGTTCCGGTCGCCCCAGACATCATCGATCCGGTTCACGCTCGGCCAGAACTTGTTTTCCGCAATCCAGGCAAGCGGGAAAACCGCTTGTTCGCGGCTGTAGGCGTGGTTCCATTCGGCCATGAGGTCGGCTTGGGTGTGGGGCGCGTTCTTGAGCGGGTTGTCGGTGGCATCCCATTCGCCGAGTTCGACGCGGCGGATTTCGTCGCGGATGGCAATCATTGCTTCGATGAAACGGTCGAGTTCGGAGAGGGGTTCCGATTCGGTGGGCTCAACCATCATCGTGCCCGCCACGGGGAAGGAGACGGTGGGGGCGTGAAAGCCGTAGTCCATGAGCCGTTTGGCGATGTCGATCTCGCTGATGCCGGTGGCGGCCTTGATGGGGCGGATGTCCAGGATACACTCGTGCGCTACGCGCCCGTGCCTGCCCGTAAAGAGTATCGGGTAATGAGACCTGAGACGGCGGGCGATGTAGTTGGCGTTGAGAATGGCAAGTTCGGTGGCCCGTTTGAGTCCTTCGCCGCCCATCATGGCGATGTACATCCACGAAATCGGCAGAATGCTGGCGGAGCCATACGGGGCGGCACTGACCGCGCCCTGTCCGCGATTGGGGCGTTGGCGGTTCTGCGCGTCTTCCGGCATGAAAACATGGTCGGGAGCGAAGGGTACGAGGTGCGCGGCCAGGCCGATCGGACCCATGCCCGGCCCTCCGCCTCCGTGCGGGATGGCGAAGGTCTTGTGCAGGTTCATGTGCGTGACGTCCGCGCCGATGAAGGCGGGGGAGGTGAGGCCGACCAGGGCGTTGAGGTTTGCGCCGTCCATGTAGACCTGCCCGCCGTGATCGTGAACGATCTGGCAGATTTCGCGGATGCCCTGCTCGAAAACGCCATGAGTGGAGGGGTAGGTAATCATCAGCGCCGCGAGTTCGTGGGTGTGCATGGCGGCCTTGGCTTTCAGGTCGCCGAGGTCGACGTCGCCGTCGCTGTCGCAGTCCACTGTGATGACTTTCATACCCGCCATCTGGGCGGAGGCCGGGTTGGTTCCGTGCGCTGATTGGGGGATCAGGCATACGCGGCGGTACGCTTGCCCACGGCTGGCGTGGTAGCGCGCGATGACGGCCAGACCGGCGTATTCGCCTTGCGCGCCGGAATTCGGCTGCATGCAAACGGCGGGGAAGCCGGTGATCTCGCATAGCCAGGCGGCCAGCCCGCGAATCATTTCCATCGTGCCGACGGTCCCAATGGGCGAAGCGAACGGGTGGGATGAAGCGAATTCCGGCCAAGTGATCGGCATCATGGCTGCTGCTGCGTTGAGTTTCATCGTGCAGGAGCCGAGCGGGATCATCGAGTGATCGAGCGCGAGGTCGCGGTTTTGCAGACGCTTCAAGTAACGCAGCATCGCGTGTTCGGTGTGGTAGGCGTTGAACACGGGGTGAGTGAGCGGGGAGTCGTTGCGCAATAGCGTTGCGGGGATGAATTCGAAGGTTTCGGCACGGCGGTCGAGCGCGTCGAGCTTGGCTTTGTCGATGAAAGTCCCGAAGGCGCGAATCAGCGCGATGAGATCGGTGCGGGTGGTCGTCTCGTCCAGCGTGACGCCAAGGGTGAGGTCGTCAAGGCGGCGCAAGTCGTAACCCGCCTCGGCGGCGGCGGCAAAAGCGTTGTTCGCCAGACTGGCGGTGGTGAAGGTAACGGCTACAGTGTCGAAAAACGCCTGTTCGCGCACTTTGTGCCCCGATGCGCGTAGCGCCAGGGACAGGATGGCGGCCAGCCGGTGAATGCGTTCGGCAATGGCGCGTAGTCCGCGCGGGCCGTGCCAGACGGCGTAGAACGCGGCCATGTTGGCGAGCAGTGCTTGCGAGGTACAGATATTGGAGTTGGCTTTTTCGCGCCGGATGTGCTGTTCGCGTGTTTGCAGGCACATGCGGTAGGCGCGCTTGCCGCGCGAGTCTTTCGAGACGCCGATGATGCGGCCCGGCATCGCCCGGACGTAGGCTGTGCGGGTGGCGAAGTAGGCCGCGTGTGGGCCTCCGAAGCCCATCGGGATGCCGAAACGCTGCACCGAACCCAGGGCAATGTCGGCTCCGAGCGCGCCGGGGCTTTTGAGCAGCACGAGCGCCATCGGGTCGGCTGCTACGGCGACGACTGCGCCATGCGCCTTGAGTTCGGCGATAACCTGGCTCGGGTCTTTCACTTCGCCGTCCTTCTCCGGGTATTGCAGCAGCGCGCCGAAGACTTCGCGCCGGGTGGCGTCTTCCGTTTTGCCGGTGACGATCTCGAAACCGAAGCCCTGCGCGCGGGTACGCAGCACATCGAGCGTTTGCGGCAGGCAAGCAGCGTCGACGAAAAACGCATTCGAGGCGGATTTCGATACCCTGCGCGCCATCGTCATTGCTTCGGCGGCGGCGGTCGCTTCGTCGAGGAGCGAAGCGTTGGCGATGTCCAACCCGGTGAGGTCGGCAACCATTTGCTGGAAGGTAAGCAGGGCTTCGAGTCGGCCTTGCGCGACTTCGGCCTGATAGGGCGTATAGGAGGTATACCAGCCGGGGTTCTCCAGCACGTTCCGCAGGATCACTGCCGGGGTGTGCGTACCGTGGTAGCCGAGGCCGATCATCGGTTTTCTGGCGACGTTCTTCGCGGCAATGCCGCGCAGGCGCGCAAGCGCCCGTTGCTCATCGAGGGGCGGGTCAAGCTCCAGCAGTTTGGGCAGGCGGATAGCTTGCGGCAGGGTCTGCCTGATGAGTTCGTCAATGTCGGCAACGCCAATCGCGGCACAGAGGCGGGCGATTTCATCCGGGGAGCAACCCAGATGGCGGGAGGCGAAATCGTCGTGGCGGATGAGTTCAGCCAGGGTGGTCATGGGTTTATTCTTCGGCAAGCGTGGATTGATAGGCGGCGGCGTCCAGCAGGGCAGCCGTGCCGACATCGGCGGCGGGGCGCAGTTTGAAGAGCCAGGCGGCGTAGGCGTCGGCGTTGACGCTCTCTGGGGCGTCGATTGCGGCCTGATTGGCGGCGATTACTTCGCCCGCGAGCGGGGCGTAGACGTCGGAAGCGGCCTTGACCGATTCGACGACCGCGCAGCTTTCCTTGTCCGCCAGTTTGCGGCCCGCTTCGGGCAGTTCGAGAAAAACGATGTCGCCCAGGGCTTCCTG
>WRJU01000112.1 GCA_009778425.1 Pseudomonadota bacterium | reverse complement strand
GAAGCGCGTTTGAATCCCGGCAAGCATCCCAACATCGACCGCCTGATCGGGCTGATCGAACGCGATGAGACGTTGCGGGTGAAACAGGTGTTCGCGGTGTAAGCCGCTCGTTACTGCAAACCCTCTCCAGCTTCAGCCAGCGCGATCAGGCGTTCCAGCGCGGCCGTGACAACGCGGAGGCGGATGGCTTCGCGGTCGCCGGGAAAACAGTGGGTTTGCGCGCCGCCGTTGCCGTGCCGCTTTCGCCAAGCCAGCCATACCGTGCCTACGGGTTTGGTGGCGCTGCCGCCGTCCGGCCCGGCAATGCCTGTAATGGCTATTGCTACGTCGGCATGGCTGTGATTGATGGCCCCGTCGGCCATCTCGCGCGCGGTCTCTTCGCTTACCGCGCCGTAACGGGCAAGCGTTGCAAGGTCGACCCCGAGGAGTTCTGCTTTGGATTCATTGGAGTAGGTCACGAAACCGCGCTCAAACCAGGCTGAACTGCCCGGAGTGGTCGTGACGGCTCCGGCAAGCAGTCCGCCGGAGCAGGATTCCGCCGTGGCAAGCCTCCAGCCTCGCGCGGCCAGCGCCCGGCCCAGGAGGGAGGAGAGTTCATCGAGCCTCCGATCCACGCTTTAGGTTCCGGTTCCGGGCAGCAGGGCGTAGAGGCGGATGAGCGCGGCCAGCGCCAGCAAGGCGTAGGCGGCAGCGAGCAGGTCGTCGAGCATGACGCCGAAACCGTTCTTGAAATGGCTGTCCGCCTGTCGGATCGGTGGCGGCTTGAGAATATCGAACAGGCGGAAGAGCACCACCGCGATGGCCTGCCAGATGATTCCAGAGGGCGTGAAGAAGAGCACGAGCCACATCGCGACCATTTCGTCCCAGACGATCGCCCCATGGTCGGGGACGCCGAGCACTTTGCCGGTGTGATGTGTCGCAAAAATGCCCGCGACGAAACAGACGAGGAGCAACACCAGGAAGCTCGTCGTATCCGGCAGCAGGGTGCACAGCAACGGATAAAGCAACCAGGCCGCCAATGTGCCTGCCGTACCGGGCGCAAACGGCGACAGGCCGGAGCCGAAACCGAGTGAGACCAAGTGAACGGGATGGCACAACAACCGGGGGGAAGGGCGAGGCTCCATAGCGGTCAATAGGATTTGGACTAAAACATTTCATTATAACACGCTAAAAACATCTAAAATCAATAAGGTACGCCCCTGTCTTGCATGTCAGATGCCGCTCTGCCAGAATCCCTATACTTTGATGTATTTGCATTTATGGAAAGTACCAAAAAAAACAAGACAGTCGCTGTCATTCCCGTCTACAACCACGGCGAAACCGTAGGAGACGTCGTTGCCACGTTGCGCGGCTATGGTTTGCCGGTCATTCTGGTCGATGACGGCAGTGACACGTTTACGGCCCGGATGCTGGACGCGATTGTTTCCGTGAAGTCGGCCTTCGGGCCGCCGGTGAAGCTCGTGCGCCTTCCGAAGAACCGTGGCAAGGGCGCGGCGGTGATGACGGGGTTCCGTAGCGCGTATTCGTATGGTGCCAGCCATGTCTTGCAGGTGGATGCCGATGGGCAGCACGGGCTGGAGGTCGTACCCAGGTTCCTGGACGCTTCGGCGCAAAATCCCGATGCCGTCATTGCCGGATACCCGCTCTACGACGCGATGGCTCCCCGCGTACGGCTTTACGGGAGCCGTTTGGCTCTCGTGATGGCATGGATCAATACGCTGTCGAGGCGTGTTACCGGCCCGATGTGCGGTTTCCGTCTGTACCCGCTCGCAGCGCTGAAAGGCATCCTGCCCGCGATGACTCAAGCCCGACGCATGGAGTTCGATACCGAGGCCGTAGTGCGCCTGGATTGGGAGGGGGTGCCTTTCGTCAACCTGCCGGTGGCGATTCGGTATCCGCTTGGCGGGGTCTCGCATTTCCGGATCGTTCGGGACAACCTGCTCATTCTGGCCATGCACATGAGGCTTTTCTTGGGCATGGTTCGCCGCTTGCCGAATCTGCTTTCCCGCCATTCCGGCTTATTTTCCCGCTATTCAGGTCTGCTTTCCCGCCGCTTCCACCCTGGCAACGGGGCGGGCGCAAGCCCTGCCATTTCGGAAAGGAGCCGTTTGCTCGGGACTGAGAAAGGCTCCCTCAAGGACAGTGGAGGGGATGCCCAAGGCCGGGAGAAGAGCCTCCACCGGGCATCCATCAAGCAGCGGCGTTGAGGGTCATGCGTGCATGGCCGCTGATGGCGGTGTTTTGAGCCAAGTATTGAACAGCTCTCGCGCGGCGGCAAGAACTTCGCCTGCCGTGAGGCCGACTGGCCCGATGCCGCCGGTGACGAGTTGGTCGGCGGCCGCGCCGTGCAGGTGGACGGCACAGAGTAACGCCTCTTCGGCGGGCCAGCCCTGCGCGAGCAGGGCGAGGGCGAGGCCGCTCAAAATATCGCCCATCCCCGCGCTTGCCATGCCGGGATTGCCGGTGGTGTTGATGAACCAGCGCCCGTCGGGTGTCGCGATGACGGTGCCGCAGCCTTTGAGCGCGGTGAAGGCGTGATAGTCGCGCGCGATCTTGATAGCGGCGGCAACACGGTTGGCTTGAACTTCGCCGGTGCTCACGCCGAGCAACCGCCCGGCCTCGGCGGGATGGGGCGTGAGTAATGTTGGGGCTTGCCGCGCTTTGAGCATGTTTGCCAGGGCAGGGCGGAGACTGAGGATGTTGAGCGCGTCGGCATCGAGCAACAGGGGAGTGCTGCGGGGGATGATCGTTTTCAGTAAGTGCTTGGCTTCATCGGAGATTCCTAGTCCCGGCCCAATGGCAATGGCGCTCGGATGTTCCAGCATCCGGTCAACCGGACGCAACATCAGTTCGGGTTGCTCAGGATCGATACTGGGCGCGCTGGGGCCGAGCAGGCAAGCATAGACGCGGCCTGCACCCAGCCAAAGGGCGGCGCGCGCCGCCAGCAGGGTCGCCCCGGCCATGCCGGGCGCGCCGCCAAGGACGCAGGCGTCGCCGTATACGCCCTTGTGCGTGTTGAGCAGCCGTGGGGTGAGGCGCTCCGCGAAGAGGCGCTTATCGACGCGATGGCCGGCGGGGGACACATGATCGGCGGCTTTGATCCCAAGAGGCTGCAGCGAGATTTCCCCGCAATAATCCGGGCCGTCGAGCGTCAGCAGGCCGGGTTTGAGGGCGATGAAGGTCGTGGTATGGGTGGCGCGCAGACACGCGCCAAGTACGCGGCCCGTATCGGCTTCCAGCCCGCTGGGGATGTCGATGGCCAGCCGTGGAACGGGCAGCGCGTTGAGGATGTCGATCCATTCGCGGATTCGGCCTTCGATGGGGCGTTGCAGGCCGATGCCGAACAAGGCGTCGACGACCAGCGCCCAGCCGCCTTCCGGCATGGGAGGCAGGTCGGCAAGGGTTTTGCCGCCGGCGCGAAGAAAACTGGTATGGGCGCGCGCGGCATCTTTGGGCAGCCGCGTGAAATCCCCGGCGAAAACGACGACCGTCTCGCGTCCGCTCCGGCGCAATTCGCGCGCCAGCACCAAGCCGTCGCCGCCGTTATTGCCCGGTCCGCAGATGACAAGCACGGGGCCGGGCCAGGGCGCGATCAGCCGGATGGCGTCTTCGGCAGCCGCGCAACCGGCGCGTTCCATCAGAGGGGGGCGGGCGTCGTGGAGACATAGTCGCTCGATCTCGCGGATGTCCTGGACGGAATAAACAGGTGTAGCGGACATAGTAGGCTGGCCTGAATGAAGGGTGACGGAGGTAAAGCTCGGCACATGTTCCGGTGTCAATGCTACCAAATACCGGGTGGTGTGCTACATCGAGACCCAGCGTTTAGGATACCTAGAACTCATTTCATAAATTGCATCAGTCTGCACATGAGGATCATCGAGAAAGCGAGATGAACAAAGGCGGTGAAACGCTCATGACACCGATCCCAGCGTGTCAGGGTGCGTTTGTATTTGTTCATCCACGCAAACCAGGCGTTCAATCTTCCATCGACGCCGGTAGCGCCTGAGGGGGCGGGCATCCTGGGTCGCTGTCTGCAATAACCATACTCCTTTGGGATCGGCTTCAAGTTCTGAACCAGCGGGAAATGGTCGGGGCGGCGGGTGCTTATGTGTAGAAGTTCAGCCCGGCAGACGGTACTGCGCGAACTGAAAATTTCAGCTTATATGCAGTTCTTTGTGGATCGTCTCGCGCAGTATGCGGCGTAGCATCTCTATAAGTAGTTGATAGAAAAAAAAGTGTCTGTTAGTATTGACGACCCGCTGCAGGTTTTGCGCGAAATGGCGTCCGGATGCCGGATGGTCGGAGGCGTTCCTGCAGCAGCCGAAAGCGGTTTTGCCCGATGCCTCTCAAGGGAGAGGGCGGACTGTGGTTTTTTGTGTCCGTTCCCTTTGGAGAGGGGATGAATGCTGAGCATCGGCTAGAAGTGAGGTGCGCGGAAGTGAAAACGTCACGTGTTTGTTTCCGCGCGTTCGAATTAACTGTCCCGATAGTCGCCCCGTGGCGGCTCCGGTTTTTCCTTCTACTTTCATGTCATCCACCAACCTTGCAATCCAATCCGGCGAAGAGAGCTTCGCCGCCCTGTTTGAAGAAAGCCTTGCACTCCAGGAAATGCGTACCGGCGAAGTCATTACCGCCGAAATCGTGCGCATCGACCAGAATTTCGTGGTCGTCAATGCGGGGCTGAAGTCCGAAAGCTATGTGCCGATCGAAGAGTTCCGCAATGATCGCGGTGAAATCGAAAACCAGGTCGGCGATTTCGTGGATATGGCCATCGATGCCCTCGAAGACGGCTACGGTGAAACCCGTCTGTCGCGCGACAAGGCCAAGCGCATTTCGGCTTGGAACGATCTTGAAAAGGCGCTCAACGAAGGCTCCCTGGTCAGAGGGGTCGTCACCAGCCGCGTCAAGGGGGGCCTGACGGTGATGACCAACAGTATCCGCGCTTTTCTGCCGGGTTCGCTGGTTGATATGCGTCCGGTCAAGGACACCTCGCCATACGAGGGCAAGGAATTTGAATTCAAGGTCATCAAGCTCGAC
>WRJU01000111.1 GCA_009778425.1 Pseudomonadota bacterium | reverse complement strand
GCTTATCGCAACATCTTTGACCGTATTGGTCTCGTCTATCGCGCGGTTGCTGCCGACACCGGCGCGATTGGCGGCGACCGCTCGCACGAATTCCAAGTCATCGCCGAAACCGGCGAGGACGCCCTCGTTTATTGCCCGGACTCGGATTATGCTGCCAACATCGAACTGGCCGAAGCCCTGCCGCTCATCCCAGCGCGCGGCGCTGCATCCGCTCCGCTCGTCAAAACCGCCACCCCCGGCATGGAAGCCTGCGGCGCGGTAGCCGAATTCCTTGGCGCGCCGCTTGCCTCCACCGTCAAATCGCTCGTGCTCGCCAGCGATGAACTCGATGAGGCCGGGAACAGCGCCGCCACGACGCTCTGGCTGCTGCTCGTCCGGGGCGACCATGAACTCAACGAAACCAAAGCAAGCAAAATCGACGGACTCAAAGCCGGTTTCCGCTTTGCTTCCGAGTCCGAAATCATTGAGCACTTCGGTTGCAAACCCGGCTATCTCGGCCCCATTGCCCCCTTGAAACCCGTGCGCGTCGTTGCCGACCGCACCGTGGTCAACATGGCTGATTTCATCTGCGGCGCGAACGCCGAGGGCTACCACTACACCGGCGCGAACTGGGGGCGCGACCTGCCCGAACCCGAAACCGTCGCCGACATCCGCAATGCCATCGTCGGCGACCCCTCGCCGGACGGAAAGGGGGCGCTTGCCATCGACCGGGGCATCGAAGTCGGGCACGTCTTCTATCTTGGCGACAAATACTCCCGCGCCATGAACGCCACCTTTCTCGATGTTGACGGCAGGCCCCGTTTCTTCGAGATGGGCTGCTACGGCATCGGCGTCACCCGCATCCTCGGCGCGGCCATCGAACAGAACAACGACGCGCGCGGCATCCTCTGGCCCGCCGCCATCGCGCCGTTTGAAGTCGTCATCTGCGCCGTCGGATGGGGCAAATCCGAGGCTGTGCGCCTTGAGGCCACGCGGATTTACGAGGCGCTCACTGCAGCCGGTGTCGACGCCATTCTCGATGACCGCGACGAGCGTCCCGGCGTGATGTTCGCCGATTGGGAACTCATCGGCGTCCCATTCCGCGTGACCGTCGGCGAACGCGGCCTGAAGGAAGGCATCGTCGAAATCCAGTCCCGTCGGGGGGGCGAACAAGTAAAGATTGCCCCCTCAGATGCCGCCGGATACCTTATTTGTCACATGCCCCGCGCCTGCGCCGTGAGCCGCGAGACGTGAAGGCCCGCTTCCCGCTCCTGCTCGCCGTCTGCGCGTTGGCCTGCCCATCGGCGCAGGCGGGGAACCAGAAGGAAGAACGCCTGGCCGCCAGTGTGCGTACCGCCTTGCATCATGCCGTGAGCGACGCCCCGCCCACCATCGCGATTGAAGATGCTGCCGAGCGTGGCCGCTGGCTCGCCGAGATGTCGCTGCGCCTCGAAAAGCGCGTTCCCGACCCCAGCGCCCGCAAGGAACTATTGACCACGATCCATTACGAGGCCACCCGCGCGGGGCTCGACCCGCAACTCGTCCTCGGCCTCATCCATATCGAAAGCCGGTTCCGCAAATACGCGCTCTCGAAAGCCGGCGCGCGCGGCTACATGCAGGTCATGCCATTCTGGGTCGAAACCATCGGCAACCGGGAAGACAATCTTTTCCACATGCGTACCAACCTGCGCTATGGCTGCACCATCCTGCGCCACTACATCGACCTCGAAAAAGGCAACCTCTATCTCGCTCTGGGCCGCTTCAACGGCAGCCGGGGCAAGCCGGAGTACCCGACCCGCGTATTCGCCGCCTGGCAAAAGCAATGGGCATGGATACCATCGCAAACGCCCGCGCAAGCGGTGGCTGATCCTCCTACGTCGGTTCCGGCGGCTCCCGCCCCCATAAGCGAGCCATCACCTCCTGTCGCCTTGTCGCCAACTGCCGCCGTGTCGGACAAACCGGCTCCAGAGCCGCCGCCTACTCCGGTAAGCAAACCGCTCATCGCTCCACCGCAACAAACCGCTGCTGCAACGCCCGCTCCGGTTCCCAATCCTCCGCGTGCAAAAGATATTCCCAGTCTAGCGCAAACCGCCTCGCGCATACCCGCCCGCCGGGATATTGTCATCGTGCATTGACTGGAACCTCTCATCCTTTTCGCCGAACCTTCCGTATCCGGTAGTGTCTCGATTTGAAGCCGAGCGTTACAGGATGGAAGCTCTGGATGTGTGAAAGCAACAGAAAGGATAAAAAAAGGGAAAGTGAATTCACTTTCCCTTCGACTTTGATTCAAGCCTCACCACTGTCGGTGGCGATTTACCCCATCAGCTTTTCAGCATACGACGGCGCTTTACGGTTGCGCCGATCATACCGAGACCTGCCAGCAACATCGCCCAGGTTTCCGGTTCCGGTACAGGACTGGGGCCGCTGTAATATTGAATGTCGGCGGAAAAGTAGTTGAAACCCGCTACGATGGCATAGGGATAGGCATAGGGATTGCTGCCGCCAAGAGCGGGAGCGTCATTAGCCCCCAATCCCAACATCCACGGAGTGACCGTCCCCACCAAGAACGAAATGTTGTTGTATCCATCTGCGTTCCAGAAGGATGGATCAATATCCGACAAGTCAAGACTCATCGTGTATTGGCCGACGATGCCTTTACCGACGCCGTCACCGTTACTATTACCTCTAATAATGGTGGTGCCGTAAACGTTTTCCGTCAGGTTGAGCAATGACTGGTCAATCTTGTTGCCGTTGACATAAACATCACGGAAATCGCCCAAAACGCCGAATGATCCTTCGATCATCGTGTCGGTGCCATTGGCTGTGAATCCAACGGTGTAAGCAATCAGGTCGGCTCCGGTCAGAACGATGCCGTGCTGATTCCAGTCATCATATTCAACGCTTGCCGCGTTTGACGATTTGCCAGACAGGTTGCCATCGAAGGTAATATTCCCGGATGCGTCCATATGGTATTGACCGGCTTCATCATAGTACAACCCCGCAGATGCTCCGATCACACCTTTGCCGGTGTCGATGTACTTCAAACCGGCCTGGTAGCCGACGCCGTTTGAATTGACGGTCGACGACCCGTAAAGTTCGGCTGTCGTAGTGTAGGTCGTGATACCGCCATAACCTTTGGTGATGTAGCTGTCGATGAACCCGACTTGATTGTTTTTAATGGCATTTTTCAAAAACCCTTCAATACCGCGTAACGGTGTTGAACCGCCCCAAACTGATGGCGTTGCGCCGGTAGCAGTATAAGTGGCTGACCAATTGGCATCGCGGGTAATACCCCAGTCAATGACCTCATCATATTTTGGATTGTTGCCGTAAATCCCGCGAGCGAGTTCTACCTCGCGCGTTCCTCGTTGCATGGATGCATAACCGGTACCCTTAGCGTTGGGAACGATGGTGTTTTTAGACACATGTTCCGCCCCGTCCTGGGCGTTGTAGTAGACATACCAGGCGCGGTCGAACAAGGGATCGTAGCCGTTGGGGATGTACATTTTGACGGGGTTGCCGTTCGAGTCTAACCCGTTTGCCATGACAGCAGTTCCGGTAGACAGGTCAACCGATTGTGCATTGACAGTTCCAGCCGCAAAAACCAGAAGAGAAGCGGATAGCATTCTCAATTTTGGCATAGCCAACAAAGAATGCGGAGCGAGCGCTTCGTGATTGAAACGACCATTATCGACTCGTTTCGTTAACATCATGACCTCCTGCCTCCTCAAAGAGAAAAGTGATAGACGACTCCTATCGTCTGTACGTGTATCAGCAATAATCGTTCCAGTATTGACAAGTTATTGTAATGACACATTATTCTTTGTTGTGCAACGCGCTATTTACGGCTCGTTTGTAAAGAAATCCGACGTGATACATGCCCTGACGGCAAGCGCGTGTTTGGCTTGAGCGTTCGGGCATAGGCCGACCATAAACGTTTGCCAACGCCCAAGTCATGTATGGCTGATTTCAAACTGAGGTGCTAACCCGTATCCTCACGCTTTGCCAAGCCTGATTTTTTGCGCTAGAATAGGTGGGCTTGACAGGCTTTTTTCAAGCCTGTCTTTCCGGATGGAAGCTAACGGATGATGGGCGTTACGCCCATTTTTTATTTGCGGAGCAAGGGTGCAGAAACTTATCGAGCTGATCGAACAGGTCGTGAGCGGGCTCGGGTTTGAGCTCGTGACGGTCGAAGGCTCGCCACGCGGGCGGCTCCTGCGCGTGTTCATCGACATTGCGCGGGGCGTAACCGTGGATGACTGCGAAGCGGTCAGCAATCAGCTCACCCGCGTGTTCGAGGTCGAAAACATCGACTTCGACCGACTCGAAGTCTCTTCGCCGGGGCTCGATCGTCCGCTCGTCAAACCCGCTGACTTTGAACGCTTCGCCGGAGCCGACATTCGGTTACGTACTCGTACCCCGATAGGCAATCAACGTAATTTCACTGGCGTGCTCAAGGGCCTGCGCGACGGCGCGGTCGTCATCGACACCGGGAAAGAGGAATTCCCGGTCGCCTTCGATGATGTCGAAAAAGCACGTCTGGCCCCAAAATTCTGAATCCCGGAGGTTTCACTGACATGAGCCGCGAAATCCTGTTGCTTGTCGATGCGCTGGCGCGCGAGAAGAACGTCGCCAAGGACATCGTGTTCTCCGCTCTCGAGTCGGCGCTGGCCTCCGCAACCAAGAAACGCATCCACGACAACGCCGACGTGCGCGTCAGCATCGACCGCGATACCGGCAGCTACGAGTCGTTCCGGCGCTGGGTAGTGAAGCCGGACGAAGAAATCAGCAACGACGAAGCCGAAATGGGCCTCATCGACGCGCGCGAACTCCATCCGGGCATCGAGATGGACGAATACATCGAAGAACCGCTCGAACCCATCGACTTCGGGCGCATCGGCGCGCAAGCCGCCAAACAGGTGATCCTGCAAAGAATCCGCGATGCCGA
>WRJU01000110.1 GCA_009778425.1 Pseudomonadota bacterium | reverse complement strand
TCGGACGTAGCGGAATCCTACAGCGATATTGTTTCCCGCTTCCTTGGCGAACAGCGCCCGCTGCGTTTCGTCAATTTCGAGAGACCCAGTTTTATCAAACGCCTGTTCGGAGGCAAGTAACATGTCATTTCTTGCCCGTCTTTTTGGCGAAAGAAAGAAAACGGCTGCCATTGCCAAGAACCGGCTGGCGATTCTGATTGCGCATGAACACACATCGGATTCCGGACGGACGACGGATTACATCCCGGCCATGAAGGATGAACTGCTTCAAGTCATCTCGAAGTACGTCAAAGTCGATCCCGACGCCATCAATATCCAGTTCAGCAGACAGGAAAACTATGATGTGATGGAGGTCAACGTCGTCCTGCCCGAAGATTCGGAACCCCGGCCCCTGCGGGCTACCCCGCCGCCTCGTATTTTCAATTCCCGGCGGCCACATAAATCCTGAATCTTGGGTGTAAACGCTGACTTTGATTCTCAGCCCCCCTCCAGGCCAAGGCGACACAAAACTCGCGGTTCGGATTCGAACCGCGAGTTGCGGGTAAAGCAGATCAGACCGGGTCAGTATCTTTCGTCGGCCCGGCCATGGCACGATGAAGGTAGTAACCCATCGACCAGAGCGTGAGGGCAGCCGCAACATAGATCAGAATGCTGCCTACGATGCGCATGTCCACGCCCAGCAAGGGCGCATGGAGCAGCAGCATCGGAATAGCCGTCATCTGCGCCGCCGTTTTGAGCTTACCGATAGTGGCAACCGCCACGCTCGCGGATAGCCCTTCCCTCGCCATCCATTCGCGCAGGGCCGAGATCGTGATTTCGCGCCCGATGATGATGATGGACACAATCATATCCACTCGCCCAAGCTGAACCAGCATGATGAGCGAAGCGGCCACCATCAGCTTGTCCGCAACGGGGTCAAGGAAAGCACCAAAGGCAGAAGCCTGTTTCAGGACGCGAGCCAGATAGCCGTCCAGCCAGTCGGTCACGGCTGCAACGGTAAAGATAACGGTCGCTAGCACATTTTTCTGTGCCATACCCACCCAGGCATCCGGCAAATAGAAAACGCCGATGAAGACCGGTATCAGGGCGATTCGCCCCCAGGTCAATATGTTGGGAATGTTGATGTGCATACCAGAACGCGATGGGCTCGCTCCCGCTTTGACGGTTCAATGCAGCGCGGAGTATATCTGTTCGGCCAGTTTACGGTTGATACCTTCGACACGGCACAGGTCTTCGATAGCGGCGGAGCGGACACCCTCCAACCCGCCGAAGGCGGAGAGAAGCGCCCGGCGGCGCGCGGGGCCGACGCCGGGGATGTCTTCCAGCTTCGATCCCAGCCTCGCTTTGCCGCGCCGGGCGCGGTGGCCGGTAATGGCAAAACGGTGCGCCTCGTCGCGTATCTCGATCACCAGATGCAGCGCCGGGGATTGCCCGCCAAGTGCCACGCTTTCGCGCCCATCCGGGAAAACCAGCGTTTCCAGCCCCGGCTTGCGCCCTTCTCCCTTGGCAACACCTACGATGTTGACTGCATCCAAACCCAGTTCGGACAGAACGGCCAGCGCCGCGCCCACCTGCCCGCGCCCACCATCAATGAGGATGAGGTCGGGGCAAACGCCCTCCCCTTCCACGACCCGGCCATAGCGGCGTTCGAGCGTCTGGCGCATGGCGGCAAAATCATCACCCGGCGTGATGCCGCCGATGTTGTAACGCCGGTATTCGCCGTGCTTCATCGCGCCGTCGATACAGACTACGCAAGAAGCCACGGTGGCTTCCCCCATTGTGTGGCTGATGTCGAAACACTCGATACGCGCCGGAATATCGGGTAAATCAAGCGCCTCTCGCAAGGCATGCAGCCGTTCTCCGGCGCGGCTCGTGTCGCGCAGGCGGGCTTCGATAGCCAGTCGGGCGTTTTTCTCCGCCATCTCCATCCAGGCTTTTTCGGCGGCATGGCGTGGCCGAGCCAGGAGAGGCGGGTGCTCGGAGACCTCGGAAAGCGCCTCGCGCGCCAGACCGGGATCGAGCGCAATCAGCAAGCGCGTTGGCAACGGATGCGCGGCATAGTGTTGTTCGACGAAAGCCGCCAAGCCGTCGCCCGCATCCAGCACCGCCGCGCCACTGGGGAACTGGGGTCGATCTCCGAGATGGCGGCCACCGCGCACCATCGCGATATTGACGCAGACCATTCCGGCCTCCGCTACGGAAGCAATGATGTCGACGTCCTCGTCCTTGCGGCTGTCCGCGAACTGGCGGTGCAGCACCGTTTGCAACACCCTGATCCGGTCGCGGCAAACCGCCGCTTCCTCGAAGGCCAAGCGTCCTGCGGCAGTCTGCATGCGCGCGCCAAGGTCGTCGATGACTTCACTGGCCTGCCCATCGAGGAAACGGCTTGCCAGATGCACATCGGCGGCATAAGCGCCACGTTCTATTTCCGCCACGCAGGGCGCGCTACAACGTTTGATCTGCGCCAACAGGCAAGGCCGCGAACGATTCTGGAAAACACTGTTCTCGCAGGTACGCAACCGGAATGTCTTTTGCAATAGTTGAATGCTTTCGCGCACCGCATGGGCGCTGGGAAACGGACCAAAGTAACGCGCCCCCCTGGCGAAAGCCCCGCGATGGAAAGCCAGCCGGGGAAATTCATCCCCCGACAACTCGACGTAGGGATAACTCTTGTCGTCCCGGAACAGGATGTTGTAGCGTGGCGCGAGGCTCTTGATGAGATTGTTTTCGAGAATCAGCGCCTCGGCTTCCGAGCGCGTCGGGGTGATGTCCACACGAGCGATTCTCTCAACCATCATGGCGATGCGCGGGCTGGATTGCCTCACCCGGAAATAGCTCGACACCCGGCGTTTGAGGTTCTTGGCCTTGCCAACGTAGAGCACATGCTCATCGCCGTCTATCATGCGATAGACGCCCGGCGTATCAGGGACGGTACGCAGGAAGGCGCGCGCGTCGAACGGCACAGGCGTAACGCAATCACCCAGCTGGCCGCGCGGCACCGCTGAGCGCCGCAGCCATGACCGGATCATTGGCGCTTTCCATGGACAGCACGGCCAGCACCTTCTCGCGCGCCTGGTGATAGGGCGGATACTGCGCAAGCGCAAGCGGATCGGCCAGCCACGGGTGCGGCGCGGGCATGGGCAACGTAGCCAGGCGGGCGCGGGTGGCGCGATCAATTTTAGGCATCCTGCGTGCCAGCAACTCGGCAACGAGATCGGGGCGGTTGCACACCAGCCACATGTCGCAACCGGCACGCGCCGCAGCCGTCACCCGCCCCACAATGTCCCCGGCTACAAGCGCGCCCGCCATGTTGAGATCGTCGCTGAAGATGAGTCCACCGAAACCGAGCCGCTCGCGTAACACTTCCTTCAGCCAGAAAGATGAAAAACCCGCCGGACCGGCCTCTCCTGGTTCGGCATGCGGATAGATGACATGCGCGGGCATCACTCCCGCCAGTTGTCGCAACAGCCCATGCCGATATGGCGCGATGTCCTCGTTCCAGAGCACATCGAACGTGCGTTCATCAACCGGAATATCGTGGTGCGAATCGGCCTCGACATGACCATGCCCCGGAAAATGTTTGCCCACCGCCCCCATGCCTACATCCATCATGCCTGTCACGAGCGACAGGGCCAGGGAGGCCACCACCATTGGGTCGCGGTGAAACGCGCGGCTGCCAATAGCACGACTGCATCCACAATCGAGATCGAGCACTGGCGTAAAACTCAGGTCGATGCCGTGCGCGGCGAGTTCAGCGGCCAGCACGAATCCCGCTGCGCGAGCCGCCGCCTGCGCCCCGGACTCGTCACTCGCCCACAAGCTGCCGAGTGTGCGCATCGCGGGCAAACAGGTAAAACCATCCGTTCGGAAACGCTGTACCCGACCGCCTTCATGATCGACCGCGATAATGAGGGCAGGCGAGCGCAAGGCGCGAATTTCGCCGGTCAGGGCGCGCAACTGCGCGGAATCGGCATAATTGCGCGCGAACAGGATGACACCGCCAATCCGTGGGTCGCACAGGCGTTTGCGTTCTTCATCGGTCAGAGCCAGACCGGCGACGTCGACCATCAACGCGCCTCGCGGCAACGCAACAGGAAAGGCGTGTGATTTCATGTTCCTCGGCACTCGATCAATGCAAAAGCGATGACGTAATCCTTCTCATCGGTCAAACTAAGAAGAGCTACTAAGGCATTCAATTGCATATGAGAGGAGAGCCTATCATCATAGGCAAATTCAGGTCTACCCCGTTCGTCATGTTGCACTGCAATCGCTCGCAGGGTTGCGGGCGGTGATATTCCGATGCCGAGCGCCTTGCCGAATGCTTCCTTGGCGGCGAAACGCTTGGCGAGAAAACGTGCCGGGTTGCGGCTTGCCTGCCACTCTCCCCATTCGGCATCCGCCAGGATACGCGCCGCAAACGCTTCGCCGTGACGGTCGAGCGCCGCGCGTATCCGCGCGATTTGGACGATGTCGGTTCCGATGCCGTAAATCACGCGGAAGTCCCTGCCTCACGCATCAAGCGTTTCATCTCGCTCACCGCCGAGCGCAGACCTACAAATACGGCTCGGCTGACGATGGCATGCCCGATATGCAGCTCACGCACCCCGGCAAGCGCGGCAATGGGCTGTACGTTGTAGTAGTTGAGCGCGTGTCCGGCATTGAACCGCATTCCGGCGGCGCGCACCGCCTCGCCCGCAGCGCGTACACGTTCAAGTTCCGCGCGCACCGTCCGGCTACCGATGTCCCGCCCGTTTGCGTGAAAAGCGTGGGCATAAGGACCGGTATGGATTTCGCACACACGCGCACCGATACGCGCAGCCGCATCGACCTGTGCCGGATCGGCATCGATGAACACGCTGGTCACGATTCCGGCGTCGCTCAGGCGGGCAA
>WRJU01000109.1 GCA_009778425.1 Pseudomonadota bacterium | reverse complement strand
AGCGAAACGGCCTTGATGCGGGAAGCGTATCCGGCGCAGCCGAAAGCCTCGAACCGGGAAAGGCAAACCGCCTTGGCGGCTTCGCGCGCGGGTTTGTTGTACTCGCGCGGGTCGAATTTGGAGGGGTTTTCGGCCATGAACTTCCGGATGGCTCCGGTCATGGCCAGCCGGATGTCGGTGTCGATATTGATCTTGCGGACGCCATGCTTGATTGCGACCTGAATTTCTTCGACCGGTACGCCGTAGGTTTCTTTCATGTCGCCGCCGTACTGCCGGATGATCGCCAGCAATTCCTGCGGAACCGAACTGGAGCCGTGCATCACCAGATGAGTGTTGGGCAACCGGGCGTGAATGGCTTTCACGCGGTCGATGGCGAGAATGTCGCCGGTGGGCTTGCGCGTGAACTTGTACGCGCCGTGGCTCGTGCCGATGGCAATGGCGAGCGCGTCGCAATCGGTTTGCCGCACGAAATCCGCCGCTTGGTCGGGGTCGGTGAGCAGTATCGACTTGTCGAGCCGACCTTCTGCCCCGATGCCGTCTTCCTTGCCCGCTTCGCCGGTTTCGAGCGAACCGAGGCAGCCAAGCTCGGCTTCCACGGTCACGCCGATGGCGTGCGAGAACTTCACCACCTCGCGGCTCACGGCAACGTTGTATTCATAGGAAGAGGGGGTCTTGCCGTCTTCGAGGAGCGACCCGTCCATCATCACGCTGGAAAAGCCGGAGCGGATCGCCCCCATGCATACCGCCGGACTTTGCCCGTGATCCTGGTGCATCACCACCGGGATGTGGGGCCAGGCTTCCACTGCTGCGTCAATGAGGTGGCGCAGGAAAGCCTCCCCGGCGTATTTTCGCGCTCCGGCAGACGCCTGCATGATGACCGGGCTATCCGTTTGGGCGGCGGCCTCCATGATGGCCTGAACCTGTTCCAGATTGTTGACGTTGAAAGCGGGCAGACCGTAGCCGTTTTCGGCGGCGTGGTCGAGCAATTGACGCATGGATACGAGAGGCATTGGTTTTCTCCATACCCCGGCAGATTCCAGCCGGGAATGAGACGTTGAAAAAGTCCGGATCAGGGCGGCATTTTATCCCGTAAATGACCCGTTTCGCGAGCCGCCGGAAACGGATTTGCCCATGATGGGTGAGGGATATATCACGCGAGAGAAATAGACGAATCAATATAATATCGCCGTCTGCCCGGAATATGACGTGTGTAAAATGAACGCTGTTGCCTGGATGTTCCTGGTTCTGCTGGTCTGTGGGTTGGCTTATCTCATGGCGTCCCGCGTGGGTACTCGGTCAGGGAAACGCAAGCGCATGAACCGGCACCATACGGCGCATTCCGAAATGAGCAAGCCGCCTTTGCGCGTGTACAAATATCACGCCGTGGAACTGCGGATTTGCGACGACCCCTGCGAATCCGCGCTGGCCATTGCCGGCAAGCGTTTGCTGAAATCGGAAGCGCCCGCCCTGCCTTTGGCCAGATGCCCTCACAAGAAATGTATGTGCGCCTATATCCAGTATGACGACCGCCGCCTCGTGCAGCGCCGTAGCGATTCTTCCCCGTATGGGAGGCCGATGGGCGGGCGGCTGAGGGAAGAGCGGCGGAGAGCCGCATGGGACAGGCGGGGACGCAGTCCGGGCTAAAACACGCAGCAAGTGCGGTTTCCGTTAGGTGGCGGATGTCAGTCGCCTGTGCCTACGCATCGTACAGGATCGTTTCGTAATCTTGACCGCCATAGAATACGCCGATGATGGAAACGAGGTCGGCAGCAATATCGAAAGCGATTACGGTGCGTTTCTTGTAGTGCGTGATGCGAAGGCCGGGTCGTACATCGTCGCGTGGAGCGCCACGATGTGGGAAGGTGCACAGACTCTCGCAGTAGGTGACGATTGCATCGGTGTAGCGTGCCGCAATGTCCGGTGAAGCCGCAGCCGCGATGTAACGATACAGAGCTGCAATCTGTTCTTCGGCTTCTGGAGAGAAAACGACCCGATATTTCATTACGCTTTCGCGCGTTCAGCCGCGAGGCGCGCGCGTACTTGGTCGGCAGTAACGGCGCGAGCCGGATCGGTCTTAAGGGAGTCGTAGGCTAAGCCTACATGATTGTGGAGCCAGCTTTCCACGGCACGATCTCGCGCGAGAAGTGCCCGCAAACCATCGCGGATGACCTCACTTTCGCTAGCATATTCGCCTGCTCGTACCTTCGTTTTCACTACGTCGGCCATGTCGTTCGGTAGGGTGATGCTCAGTTGTTGAGTGGTTCGCATGAAAGCATCCTGTCGAGAGAATAGGATTTAATCCTATCACACTCAAAAACAGCAAATCCAGTTCAAGAGTGAGTGGAAGCGTTGGACGCTGCATGCAGCAAGAAGGGCACAGGGCGGACGCCCAAACAAAAACGCCGTCCGGCCAAGCCCGAACGGCGTTTTTGTTTCATGAAGCCTTGTTCAGCGATTTGCTCTCCGCCGCCGGGTCACACCCGCCATCAGCCCCAAACCGGCCAACAGCATGGCCCAAGTTTCGGGTTCGGGGACGGCCATGGAGGGAAGAGGATTGGTTACTATGCCATTGCGTACCTCGAAAACCCAGCGCCCATCAACATCCGAGTTCCAACTCATGTAGGGTAATTGATAGCCGTCGATCGTGGGCTGGACGGTGCTACTATCAATCCAATAACCATAGGCGTTCGCCGCATTACTGAAGTCCCATCCCGGCTGTCCGGAGGTGGAATAACCCATGACGCCAGTCCTTGGAGTGGCATTGGCATAGAGCCACTCGATCGCATCGTAATTGAATATGAAGTCGAAATTACCGGCACCGGTATCGGATCGATCAACGAGCATTAGCTGAAAACTGTTGCTCAGCGACGGGTCATCATATGACGCCATACCAGACCAGTTCACAGCGAACGCAAGATGTCCATCATAGAGCGTGTTTCCGTAGGAGACTGTTCCCCTGTAGTTCGGCTCGTGGGTCATGCCCATCCCTGTGTTATGAAACGGAGCAATGTATGCTGTTTCAATATAATCGCCTGTTTCATAATAGAGTTGCTGGTTGTAGTTTCCCCAAAGGGTAATGCCCCCTTTATCCATAACGATCGCCTGAGAGTACTGGCTACCACCGAAGTTAATGCCAAAGCCAATATCAACGATTGGGAAAGTAAAGGAGTCGCTACCTTCTTCCCATTTAAGCTCGTGAACAAGCGGTATAATCGCCCCCGCAAAGGCGCTTGTTGATGCAATCAGACCAACCGAGAACGCGGCGGCAAGTTTTGTTGCGCGAAGCATGATTTTTTCTCCTTATGAATAAACCGTACGCATTGGTACGTAAAAGTATCAAGCAAGTTTAATGCCATAAAACTGTCAATACCGTAACATCATGAATCATTTGTATTTTTGTATAGATGCTATGTCGCCGCTCGCCTGTCGGTGTAAAAAATGCCGACAGGCGTTCTGTCGCGGAGCATGCGGCAAGAAGGGCATAGGGCGGACGCCCAAACAAAAACGCCGTCGGGTCAGACCCGAACGGCGTTTTTACTCTATGAAGCCTTGTTCAGCGATTTTTCCTCCGCCGCCGGGTCACGCCCGCCATCAGCCCTAAACCGGCCAGCAGCATGGCCCAAGTTTCGGGTTCGGGGACGGCCATGACATCGTAAACAATATGGGCTTCTCGAAAATAGCTGTTCACGTCCATACTTCCATAAACGCCAGAAAACGGCCCAGATTGCGACACAAATTGCGACAAATAGATATGGCCATCGCCAAAATCTACCCATGACTTTTCCAGGTCGAAGATGATGGCGTAAGAAGCGTAAAAAATATTCAGCTTACCATCAAGCAGCTTAAATTCGTATGACCCAATTTCACCTCCAGCGTCAGGAGGTTCAATTGTCATAATAGGGTCAAAAACAAAAAATAAGCTACTAAAACTCATGTGGGTGATTTCCCCGCTGGATGGCCCGGACGAGAAGATTCTGAAACTGAGCCAGGAATCGTCTGGCGCTAGAATGCTGAATGAATAACTCTCATCATAGCTCATACCTGGGCTGTCACCAAAACACCAGACAGTTATCCAACTCCCCCAGTCGACTTTTACTTGTCTGCCGTCCTGATCAGAAAAAGCGACATTGCCATAACTGGGCTCATTTACTGGCCTGGTGAAATCAATCGTTGCAGCATTGACGTTGTTGCTGAACGCCGTGCATACGAAAGCGAACGCGGTGATGAGTTTTGTTGCGCTGTTCATGATTTTATTTCTCCTTATAAATAAACCGTACGCATTGGTACGTAAAAGTGTCAAGCAAGTTCAATGCCATAAAACTGTCAATACCGTAACATCATGAATCATTTAGATTTTGTATAGATGCTATGTCGCCGCTCGCCTGTCGGTGTAAAAAATGCCGACAGGCGTTCTCTGTCGCGGAGTTGCAACATTACTGTTTACCCGAGTGGGTTCTTCAGCGTCATGCGCCTCAAGGGCGCTCAATCCGCCGCCGAATCGCGTTTTCTCCATTTTTGAATGATTGCGGGCGTGGTTTCTTTCGCGGTGTATTTCGCCGGTTTTGTCATCTCGGCTGGACTTTGCCTGAAAAAAAGGCATCATGCCCCGCTGTATCGTTGTACCTTGGGGCAGACTGTGTCTCACGAAACTATCCTCATTCAAGCGGGCTTGGCGGACAAGCTCCGAAAAAGCAGATGGCCGGCCCGGCTTGACTTGCTGCAAAGCGCCACCGGCCTTTTCCTCGCGCTCTTCATGTGGCTGCACATGTTTTTCGTCGCCTCCATCCTCGTGAGCGAGTCGGCCATGTGGACAATCGCCAGGTTTTTCGAGGGCTATTT
>WRJU01000108.1 GCA_009778425.1 Pseudomonadota bacterium | reverse complement strand
TGTCATGAGCGCTTCACCGCCTTTGTTCATCTCGCCTTCTCGATGATCCTCATGCGCAGACTGATACGATTTATGAAATGAGTTCTAATCACGCAGGACCATCGCTTGTACCATGTTCTGCGCTGCCGCAATCGTCTCTGCCAGTGCGGGGAATTGGTAGCCGGAGGTATCGCGCCAGCCTTTCCCGGATGAAGCATCGGGCGTTTTGGCCTTGTCCGGACCGACCACGAAAGCGGCGTCGCTCTCCGCCGTGGCGGCGGACGGAGGTTGTTGCGCCGCCGTATCCGGCACAGGTTGCCCCACACCCAAGCAGGGCATGAAAAGCAGCAGGAAGGCAGGGAAAATGCGGAAAAACATCGGCCGGTTCTTGCTCCCAAGTATCAGCACGATATGACAAACATCAATCCACTGTAATCCGCATCCGCTGCCTGAGCGTGATCTTTTTCCCCGATTCCTGACGGGAGTTAGCGACGAAAACCGTTACGAATTCGTAAAGATACGATTTGGCTGCTCATTTATGCCACGGTATACTGAAAAGGTTGCCTGTGTTACCGAGGGGTCATCCAAACCTTCCCGGCCAGTGGTTTTTCGATACGGTTTTGCCCCTCCTTGAGGGAAATGTCCGAAGGAGCAGAAAAAGTTTTATCCTGCCATGAATGACGGAACCGCACCCGACACTTGTTTCAAATGAAATACCGGCTACCGATTCTCCTCTGCGTCCTGTTGCTGACCGCGATCGGCATTTTCTGGGTTCAACCCAAGATTGAATCGGCGAAGCCGTCCGCCATTACGGCAAACTGCAACAGGCTGAAGCAATGCCTCAGGACTGAAGTCGCGTGGCCCCCAGGCATGGAGTCCTGTCCAAAATTACTGGCTCCGGAGACGGTCAGAAGCCGCAGCAAGGATGGCAAGTGGGGCTACTCGATAAACTTCGGGGAATGCAGCAATGACTCGATCATTGCGCCAAAATTCGATGTTGCGGAGAAATTTGGGTACAACGGACTGGCAAAAGTCAGCCAAAACAGCAAATGGGGCTATATCAACCTCAAGGGCGAAGACATCATTCCGCTGCACTTCGACGAAGTGGGCGATTTCGATTATGGCCTGGTTCCCGTCAAATTGAACAATAAATGGGGTTACTTCAACGCCCAGGGGCAACTCATGGGCTCCATCAATTTCGACGCCGTTTCGGGTATCTGGCACGATGAGCTTTCAGCAGTGCAACTCCAGGGAAAATGGGGCTACGTCAACCCCCTGGGTGAAACCGTCATCAAACCCGGTTTCGACAAGGTGACAGAATTCCGGAATAAATTGGCGAAAATCGAAGTCAACCGGAAATGGGGCGCCATAGACACCGTCGGCAAAGTCATCATTGCACCGATCTTCGATGCCGTTTTTTCGACCAACGATACCCAACTGCTGTTGGTCACTCTCAACCGGAAATATGGTTATTTCGATAGCAGGGGCAAGGAAATCATCCCTCCCCTCCTCGTCAAGCCGGTTCAGGCAAGAATCGAGGGAGGCGTTCAGGTCCTCCTCAACACAGCCGCGCTGACACCAGCCAGCAACGCCACTGCTTCCTCTTCTCCCGACGTGCGCCTCAACAGATGGTATTTCCTCGGCACGGAATTACGTTTCGACGAAAATGGCAAGGCACAGTTCCAGCGCAATGGGGAATGGTTCTACATCGGCCAGAATGGCATGCTGCTGAGATAAAAACTGCTTCCTTCTCCCGTTCCGGAATGGCTTCTTGCAGCGCTTCGCCCGCAATGACATTACCTGAATCAAAGCCGCTCTAGCCGGACTTTCTCACCGTCGTCCGCCTCAGTTTGGGCGGGCGTTCCTTTTCAGACCCGACCTTTTTCGGCGCAGGCAGCCCCGCCAAGCTGCAGGCATCGGCTTCCGGCATTTCCATCCACATGCCGCGCTTGAGTCTGGGCGGCAGTTCAACCGGGCCGTAGCGCACCCGCATCAACCGGCTCACGGTGAAACCGATGGCCTCGAACATGCGACGCACTTCGCGGTTACGGCCTTCCGGAAGGATGACCCTGTACCAGCGGTTCACGCCCTCCCCCCCTTCGTTTCGCAGGGAGCTGAAACGGGCGGGGCCGTCTTCGAGCGCGATGCCTTCAGTCAGCGCCCGGATGTGTTCATCGCCGAGTTCTCCCAAGAGCCTCACCGCGTATTCGCGCTCGAAGCCGTAACGCGGGTGCATCATCCGGTTGGCAAGGTTGCCGTCGTCCGTAAAGAGCAACAGCCCGGAGGTGTTGAAATCCAGCCGCCCGATGGCAAGCCAGCGCCCGCGCCGTAAAGCGGGTAGGCGCTCAAACACCGAAGGTCGGCCTTCCGGGTCGTTGCGGGAAACGATCTCGCCTTCAGGCTTGTGATAGATCAGCACTCTCGGCGCACGCGCGCCGAAGCGTAATTGAACCAGGCGGCCATTGAGTTTTACCCGGTCGCCGGGGCCGACTTTCTGGCCGAGGCTGGCAGGCTGGTCATTGACCAGGATACGGCCTTCTTCTACCCATTCCTCGATCTGGCGGCGAGAAGCCACGCCCGCGCGGGCAAGCACTTTTTGCAAGCGTTCCGGCTCGCCGCCGTCGCGCGGGAAGCGCGCGCCGCGACGGACGGTACGCCCGCCACCCGCCGGGCCGTCATCCGGCTTGCCCGGTTCCAGGTCAGACCCGTCATGACGTAAAAATTTATTCTTGTTCGGCGCCCGCAGGGGCGTCCGCTTCGATGTTCGTGGTGTCGACAAGTTCCATCATCCTTTCAATTTCGGGCAAGGCGGGCAATTCGGTCAGGCTGCACAAACCCATGTCGTCGAGAAAACGCTTGGTCGTGGCGAAAAGCGCCGGACGACCCGGCGTGTCGCGATGGCCGACGACGTCGATCCAGCCACGCGATTCCAAGGTCTTGAGCACGTTGGGCGAGACAGCCACGCCGCGTATCTCCTCAATGCCGCCCCGCGTGACCGGCTGGCGATACGCGATAATCGCCAGCGTTTCCATGACCGCCCTTGAATAACGCGGCGGTTTTTCGTTCTTCAGCCTGTCCAGGTAAGGCTGAAATTCGGCTCGCGTCTGGAAGCGCCAGCCGCTGGCCGTTTGTGCAAGTTCTATGCCCCGCCCCGCCGCTTCCCAATCCGCGCGCAGTTCGTCGAGCAGGCGGCGCACGATGTCGGGGCCGGGGTCTTGCGTAAACAACTGGCGCAGGACATTCACCGGCAGCGGCACGGCGCTGGCAAAAAGCGCCGCTTCGAGGACGCGCTTGACATCCGCCGGGACGTTCAATTCCGCCGCCATGAAGGGCGCGGAGATTTCTCCGTCCGGCAGACTCTTTTCCTCCTGCGCGGGAATGTTCTCTTCAATGTTCACTATCGGCCAGTTTCACGTAAATCGGCGCAAACGCCTCGTTCTGGGTCACGACCACCAGAGCTTCCTTGACCAGTTCCAGCATGGCAAGAAAACTCACCACCAATCCGGCGGGACCCTTTTCCAAATCGAACAGCGTATCAAAAACGACGAACGCGCCACCATGCAGTTTTCTCAGAATGAGCGTCATATGTTCACGCACTGACAACTTTTCGCGCTCGACATGGTGATGCTGCACGAGCCGCGCCCGCTTCATCAGGCGCAGCCAGGCCAATTGCAAATCATGCAGGCTCACTTCCGGCATGCGCTCGACGATTTTTTCCGTCACGAACACGCCGACCCTTTCAAAATCCCGCCCCGCCCTGGGCAGGGCGTCGAGCCGCGCCGCAGCAAGTTTAGTCTGTTCGTATTCGAGCAGCCGACGCACCAGTTCAGCTCTGGGGTCGATCTCGATGGCTTCCTCGCGCGGCGGGCGCGGCAGCAGCATGCGCGACTTGATTTCCAGCAACATCGCGGCCATCAGCAAATACTCCGCCGCCAGTTCCAGATTGCTTGCGCGCATGGCCTCCACGTATTCGAGATACTGCACGGTCAGCGGAGCCATTGGAATGTCGAGCACATCGATGTTGGCGCGGCGGATCAGATAGAGCAGCAGATCGAGCGGCCCCTCGAAGGCTTCCAGAAACACGCGCAGCGCGTCGGGCGGAATATATAAATCCTTGGGCAATTCCAGCATCGGCTCGCCGTAGAGGCGAGCCAGCGCGTCGTTCGCCGCCTCGTTCGCCTCGCACGGAGTCGGGCAGGTTTCTTCCGTCAGGCCATGACCTTCCATCATGACCGTCTCAGCGCCCGAACAACTTCAGCAAACCCGACAGAAACCCATCCAGCAATGGCCAAAGAATAGTGCCAAGCGCGCCGGTCGCCATCAGGACGAGCAAAATAAGGAAGCCGAAAGGTTCGATACGCGCGTATTTCCAGGCCAGACGATCCGGCAGCAGGCTGACCGCAATACGCCCGCCATCGAGCGGCGGTATCGGCAGGAGGTTCAAAAAGAGCAAGGCACCATTGATGCTCATCCCGGCCACGGCCATCGAAACATAGATTTGCGGCACTTTTCTCGCGATGAGCGCGAAGATCATCGCCCAGATCACCGCCATGACCAGATTGGCAAAGGGACCCGCCGCCGCTACCCAGAGCATGTCCGACTTGGGATTACGCAAGCGGTTGAAGTTGACCGGAACCGGTTTTGCCCAACCGAACGTCCATGCCATGCCGGAAAGCACAAAAACGCACAGGGGCACGATCACCGTGCCCACCGGGTCGATATGGCGAAACGGATCGAGCGAGATGCGCCCAGCCTGCTCGGCGGTCGGATCGCCGAAATGACGCGCCACATACCCATGCGCCGCTTCATGCACGGTAATTGCCAGCAGCACCGGCACAGCCCAGACCAGGATATTTCC
>WRJU01000107.1 GCA_009778425.1 Pseudomonadota bacterium | reverse complement strand
TTTTCTCTCAGGAAAACAAAGTCAAGGTTAACGAAATTTACTCACTGTGAACAGGGGGAGGATGATCTTTTTGTTAGCGGTTCTAAGTCCAGTTCGCCTGACGAATCGGCCGAAGGCTATTCGCGGTCTTTGCGCTTGGCGGCTGCCCGAAGTGGCTGCGAAAAGATCGTGGTCTACTGGGGCATGCTGGAGAGCGCTCGCGAAAATCTCGCGACATCGGCTGTGTCATGGGTTCCAGTCGTGGGGTGGGTCTTGCCTGACGAGCGCCAACGTATGCGCATTCGTCTCAAGATGGTGCTCGTCGATGTGCGTACCGGCCAATGGGAAATGTACTCGCCTGAGCCGCTCGATGACCGCAGCTTCAGTAGCATGATTGGTCGGCGCGATACTGATCAAACCCTGGTCGCAACATTGAAAGAAAAGGCGTACGTCAGCGCCGCTGACGATCTACAAAAGCGGTTTGGGCGCTAAGCATGTGTGCCCTAACTCTGAGTTAGCTAGCATTGAACCGCCTCATTCATGCTCATGCCACTTTCATTCTTTTGCGCTGCGTCCGCTCAATGTGCGGCCTTGCGCTTACATCCCGCTCTGGCAGGCGGAAGTGGTATTTTTTATGGCTCGATCAACTGCTGACTGGCGCTACATGGCGTCCAACCCTTCATTGCACGGGACGGCCTATGGCCGTCGGTGCGTCCAATCCTCGAAAACAAGGCTTGGAACACGTTGAAACTCGCGGATGTTATTTGTGACCAGAATTGCGCCGACGGACAACGCATGACCGGCAATGGCGGCATCGTTGGGGCCGATAGGTGTACCGGCAGCCGCCAAAGTCTGTTTGATGGTGGCAGTGGCGTCAACAGCAGCTTTATCCCAAGGTAGCACGGCATCCAGGCGTTTGATAAATTCATCGATCAACAGACTGTGCTTGGGTGACGCCTTTTTACCGATCGCGCCGAAACGCATTTCTGCGTAGGTGATTGCTGACACCACGATCTTATGTTTTTGCGTCGAATACATATGCAGCTTATGCAGCATGGCCTGCGGCTGTTTGCGCATGACGAAAGAACAGATGTTGGTATCCAGCATGTATCGCTTCATAGCGAAAACCGGCCTTCCTCAACTACATCGGGTCGCTCGCTCAGAAAGTCCGCGTCAGCCTTGCTGAAAACGCTGAATGATTCCCACGAGGGCTTGACTGGGCGCAAAATGATCGCATCACCCTCGCGCTGGATTTCCAACTCGGTAATGCCTTCAAAATCCAGGTCCTTCGGCAACCGGACAGCGCGGTTATTCCCATTTTTAAAAATCGAAACAGTACGCATCGTCTGGCTCCTTGTTTAATCAGGCATATGTTTCAGCATATGCTACGATTCGATAACTGTCAACGTTTGATATTCTCCTTCGCCCGTTCCGGCTTCAATCATGCAGCATCCCCTGCCACGCTCAAAAGCGGGATGCCCAAGGTGCTCGCTGCTTTGTGCAAGCCAGCATCAAGCGTGGCTAACGGCAAGTCGAGGCGCTGAGCCAGTTCGAGATAAGCTGCATCATAGACTGTAAGGTAATGCAGCTCTGCGAGCCGGTTGGTCGTTAGGGGAATCTCCGGCCTTCGAGCTGGGGTGACTCAGAAAACCGGCCTGACAAGCGATGCGCCAAGCAGTGGAAGAGGCAGGATTTGACGCGCCGCAGTAAATGGGTCGCCTGAAGGCTCGACATTTTCGTCAAAGCACTGGAAAATAGTACGGTTTTTTTTCTGGAACTTACTATGTCCTCAGAACTTATTTTGGCGCTGGTGTGCGCTGTCGCCGCCATTCTTTACGGCGTCTTTGCCATCAATTCGATTCTTGCCAAGCCCGCTGGTAATGAGCGGATGCAGGAGATCGCTGCCGCCATTCAGGCCGGTGCCCAGGCGTATCTCAACCGCCAGTACATGACGATTGGCGTCGTGGGGGTTGTCCTGTTTCTCATCGTTGGCTTTTCTCCTCTCGGCTGGCCGACGGCCTGCGGCTTCCTGCTCGGTGCCGTGTTGTCAGGCGTGGCCGGTTTCGTCGGGATGAACGTGTCGGTGCGTTCCAATGTGCGTACCGCCGAGGCGGCGCGTAACGGCATTGCCGCTGCGCTCGATATTGCCTTCAAAGGCGGTGCGGTGACCGGGATGTTGGTCGTCGGCCTGGGACTGCTTGGCGTTGCCGGGTACTACGCTGTGCTGAAGGCAATGGGCGATGGCGCTGATTTGCACCACGTCGTGCAGCCGCTGGTCGGGCTGGCTTTCGGCGGCTCGCTGATTTCGATCTTCGCGCGCTTGGGCGGCGGTATCTTTACCAAGGGCGCCGACGTTGGCGCCGACCTCGTGGGCAAGGTGGAAGCGGGCATTCCTGAAGACGATCCGCGCAATCCGGCTGTGATTGCCGATAACGTTGGCGATAACGTCGGCGACTGCGCCGGCATGGCCGCAGACCTGTTTGAAACCTACGCGGTTACGGTTGTTGCGACGATGGTGCTTGGCGCGCTGATGCTGAAGGGTTCCAGCGCCTCCGATAGCCTCGTCGTTTATCCGCTGGTATTGGGCGCGATTTCGATCATCGCCTCGATCGTCGGTACCTTTTTCGTCAAAACCACCGAGGGCGGCAAGATCATGTCCGCGCTCTACCGTGGCCTTGCAGTAGCTGGCGTACTGGCGCTGATCGGTTTCTATCCGGTGACGACCTATATGCTCGGCGCAGGTGTTTCGCTGGCTGATGGGGGCTTCATCAGTTCCAACGCAATTTTCGGCTCCGCTGTGATTGGCTTGGCGCTGACCGGCGTTTTGGTCTGGATTACCGAGTACTACACCGGTACTGGGTTCAAGCCTGTCAAGCACATTGCAGAGGCATCGACTACAGGGCACGGAACCAACATAATCGCCGGGCTTGGCGTTTCGATGAAAGCGACCGCCTGGCCGGTGCTGGCAGTGTGCGCGTCGATTTATGCTGCCTATGCCCTGGCCGGATTGTTCGGTATTGCCATCGCGGCGACTTCCATGCTGTCGATGGCCGGCATTATCGTCGCGCTCGACGCCTATGGCCCGATTACCGACAACGCCGGTGGTATCGCAGAAATGAGCGAGTTGCCGGAGTCGGTACGTGCCGTTACCGATCCGCTCGACGCTGTCGGCAATACGACGAAGGCAGTGACCAAGGGCTACGCGATTGGCTCCGCCGGTTTGGCGGCGTTGGTGCTTTTTGCCGACTACACGCATGCGCTTGAGAGCATTGGACTGAATATCAATTTCGACCTGTCCGATCACACCGTCATCGTCGGCCTCTTCATCGGCGGCCTGATTCCCTACCTCTTCGGCGCGATGGCAATGGAAGCCGTTGGCCGCGCCGCAGGGGCGGTGGTGGTCGAAGTGCGCCGCCAGTTCAAGGAAATTGTCGGCATCATGGAAGGCAAGGCCAAGCCCGAATATGGCAAGGCGGTCGACATGCTGACCAAGGCGGCGATCAAGGAAATGATCGTGCCGTCGCTGTTGCCGGTTCTGGTTCCGGTACTCGTCGGTTTGTTGCTTGGCCCGAAAGCGCTTGGCGGCCTGTTGATGGGAACCATCATCACCGGGATTTTCGTGGCGATTTCGATGACCACTGGCGGTGGCGCCTGGGATAACGCCAAGAAATACATCGAGGACGGCAATTTCGGCGGCAAAGGCTCCGACGCGCACAAGGCGGCAGTCACGGGTGACACCGTTGGCGACCCGTACAAGGACACGGCGGGTCCTGCCGTCAACCCCCTGATCAAGATCATCAACATCGTTGCACTGTTGATCGTGCCCTTGTTGCCGAGCAGTGGCTTGCTGCCGAGCGGCGAGCCGGCGGCAACGGGAACCGAAGCAGTCATGATGACAGCGCCTGTTGTCGAAGCAGCGCAAGCGCCGAAAGGCGTTTTCAACGGCATCTCTGCCGACAGCTCTGGAACCGGCGTTTCGCGGGCTGACATGCAAAAACCAGGGCTGTAAAAAAACGGAGCTTTACCTGACGGCGCAGAAGAAATCCTTCTGCGCCGTCGTTTTTGGAACCGGGTGGTTCTCAGGGGCAAAAGAGTGATGGCACAGGATGCGGATCATCTGATCTGGCTGGACATGGAGATGACCGGGCTTGACCCGGAAGAGAACCGCATCATTGAAATCGGCCTCATCATCACCAACAACGCGCTCGATATTGTTGCTGAAGCGCCAGTGATTGCCGTGCACCAGCCGGATGCCGTGCTCGATGCGATGGATGATTGGAACAAGGGCACTCACGGGCGTAGCGGCCTCATCGAGCGTGTGCGCGCTTCGACGGTCTCTGAGGCCGAGGCTGAAGCGACGATGCTGGCCTTTCTGGAGCAATGGGTTCCCAAGGGCGTCTCACCGATGTGCGGCAACACCGTAAGCCAGGATCGCCGTTTCCTTCTGCGCTACATGCCCCGGTTTGAAGCATGGTTCCATTACCGGCATCTCGATGTTTCCACCCTCAAGGAACTCGCCAAGCGATGGAATCCCGATGTCTACAAGGGCGTGAAAAAAGCCGGAGCCCATACGGCGCTGGCCGACATCATGGAATCAATCGAAGAACTGCGCCATTATCGGGAAACCTTCCTGCGGCTTCCGGCATGACGCAAAATACGCGCTGAACCAAGACGAAACCTTTTACGCCCCCTCTCCGGAATCTCAATCATGGAATCTACCCGCATCCTGCTCGAAGCCCACGAAATTCCCACGCATTGGTACAACATCGCC
>WRJU01000106.1 GCA_009778425.1 Pseudomonadota bacterium | reverse complement strand
CTCTCCCTTGAAAAGACCTCCCTGCAAGACCTCGGCCAAGCCAAGCGCATCGAGATCGGCAAGGAAAACACCATCATCATCGACGGTGCCGGGGAAACCTCCCGCATCGAAGCCCGCGTCAAGCAGATTCGCGTCCAGATCGAAGAAGCCACCTCCGACTACGACCGCGAAAAACTGCAAGAGCGCGTCGCCAAGCTCGCGGGCGGCGTGGCCGTCATCAAGGTTGGCGCTGCGACCGAAGTCGAAATGAAAGAGAAAAAGGCTCGTGTCGAAGATGCTCTGCACGCCACCCGCGCTGCGGTGGAAGAAGGCATTGTCCCTGGTGGCGGCGTTGCGCTTCTGCGTGCCCGCGACAGCGTTGCCGCCCTCAAGGGCGACAATCACGACCAGGACGCCGGCATCAAGATCGTCTTGCGCTCCCTGGAGCAGCCCTTGCGCGAGATCGTCGCCAACGCGGGTGACGAGCCTTCCGTCGTCGTCAACAAGGTACTCGAAGGCAAAGGCAACTTCGGCTACAACGCCGCCACTGGCGAATACGGCGACATGGTCGAGCAGGGCGTGCTCGACCCCACCAAGGTCGCGCGTACCGCGCTGCAAAATGCCGCCTCCATCGCGGGTCTGATGCTCACCACCGACTGCATGGTCGCCGAGCTGGTCGAAGACAAGCCCGCCATGCCCCCGATGGGCGGCATGGGTGGTATGGGCGGAATGGGCGGCATGGACATGTAAGTCTTGTCCGGCTCCAAGCCCACCATGGAGTGAAGACGGCCCCGCTTGAAGCGGGGCCGTTTTTTTGGCGCAGTGTCATTAACCCCGCCATTGACTTCACCGCACCCATCGCTATAATTCGCCCTCTTCCGGCCAGTTAGCTCAGTTGGTAGAGCAGCGGACTGAAAATCCGCGTGTCCTTGGTTCGATTCCGAGACTGGCCACCAGAAAATCAAAGGGTTGCAGCGATGCAGCCCTTTTTGTTTTTAGTCGGGCTAACACCGGGCTAACATTCGGAGGCTGGCAAACAAAAACCGGGTTATGCAATCTGGTTTGTTAATGCCCGTATATCCAGTATTGCCGCAAGATACGCGGGGTGGCTCAATCCCGGTTTCGGGCGTGCTTGCTAGTGCTAAAGTTGCTAAAGCTGCTAAAGATGGGGCGAACCCCAGGCACTGCAAGGGTTTGGAACATTAGCAACGTTAGCAGGCCGTTGCTAACGTTGCTAATGCTGGAACGGCAGTCAGGGCTTGGGAAACCGGGAGCTTTAGCAGCTTTAGCTTTAGCACCGCCGCAAAAAACGCCTTTGTGGATGACGCCGCGTTCACAACACCACCCCCAACAGCGCCGGATTGACCGCCAGCAGGATTCGTTTACCTTCTTTCCTCACCTGCAAACGGTCAAGCTCTTCAAGCTCGCGGATGGCTGCGTCAAGGGGTTCCCGCTTACGCAGCGGCCCATATTGCATCGCCACCGATTTACCCACGACATGCGTCCGTTCGCGCTGGCAGACCCTCACCAGCCAAGACTCGAAGCGTGCCGCGTTCGCCAGTTCGGTTGGAAGGGCGATCTCACCGAAGAAGCGCAGGGACTCGCCCAAGTGCCAAGCAACAATATGAGAAGCTGCCTCAACACCCTGCACCCCGATTGAACCAGTTCTACCTTCAAACGTATGGAATAGCGTCGCCAGCCGGGCTACATTGTCCGCAGCCTTGCTTGCCACATCGCGCACCTCATGAAGTTTCCGGCCCTCTGACAGTTCGGCCTCGATGGCGTCATGAAAGCGCACCCACACCGCACGCGCCCCCTCTTCCATGTGCAGCAGGGACGGGGACAGTGCGCCATCGTCGCCGATGGCAACCGGCGCGTTCAGGATTTCGGTGATTCTCCGCTCGAACGCGGAAAGGTTGGGCCAGTCTCCCGGCGCTTCACGGAAAAAGCGTGTACCTTGCGTACTTTCGGGCCACGCCAGCAGAAACCGCGCCAGAAACCCGATCCCACGGGAGAGTGCCCCGTTTTTCTCGAAAAACTCGCGCAAGGTCGCCTCCTGCACCTGGAGCGACATCGTGAGCCGCGCGCCCCGGACAACGAAGGATTTGGACGTTTTACGGCCTATCTCGATTGTCCCGCCGTCCCACAGGATATTGAGCGTGGCAAGGTTGAGCATGACCGAGTCCTTGCCCATGCCGTGAGAACCGAGCACCACCCCGGCCTCGCTCGATACCACCCCGGACGATGGCCAGCGGTGCTTCAGCGACCAGGCCAGGCTCTCCGGGGTTTCGTCCGCAAGCAGCAGGCGCGGCACTCTGGGGGCCCTGGGTTCTTCCATCCCCAATCTGAACAACTCGGCGCGCAGCACTTCCAGGTCTTTCATCTGCTTGCCGTCCTGCCGGATTTTTGAGGTGATGCCGTCGCGCCCGGCTTCCCATGTCGCGTATTCGGCCTTGTGCCGCTTCAATTCCGGTTTTGCCGCTTCTTCCTTGCTGTTTTGCCATGCGCGGATGGCCGAAGTGAAATAATTGTCGCACGTCGACTTGCGCTCGCCCGAATCGGCGATGGCGAGCAGGTACAGCCCGCAAGGGCCTTGGAGCCTTTCCGCCCTTTGCACGTCAACATGTGCCTGACACGCGATAGATACAGCTCCAAGTGCAGAACACACCACAAGCGGGTACGGCGCCTGGATAAAACCCTGCACCTCGTCGATTGCCGCGCGGAGATTCTGCGGCAAAGCATCGCGCGGGTAGGGTTTCGGTTCGGCCTTCAAGATTAATGGTTGGGGCACAGGCCAGTCTGACGAACTGATTTCAGGCTCTTTCCACAGTTTCGTGTTCATGGCCTGCCCCCGTTGACCGACACGACAAACTCGCTATGCGGGGTTGGATGATCCAGGAGCAGAATCAGCCGCCTGGGCCTGGCATCGCGGATCGCATGACAGACAGACTTCAGGCGGGATTCAGCAGCCGAGTCGGCATGAAGGATGAAAACATCCCGCCCGCTGCACATCGACCAGTCAAGGTGATCGGGTTGTGCATCCTGGAACACGGCAAGGCGCGCAAAGAGGGCCCTTTCCGGCGGCATCCTGTCAATCCAGACGCCAATGCCGTGAAAGGGCTCCATTCCCTTGTCCAACTGGCAAAGCAATGCGTGCCCATAGGCGGGGAGTCGTTTCTTCATGCCCGCCATTACTCCGACAGTGACCCGGTTTGACGGGTGCGCGAGGCGAGCCATGTTTCAAGGTCGCTGCGCCGGTATCGAACCTTGTGGCCGATCTTCACAAACGGGAGTTGATAGCGGCCTGTCGAGCGCCAGACGGACAGCGTGCCGACGGTCACATCGAGTATCTGCGCCGCTGCTCTGTCGTCGAGCAGTTCGCCGGTATTCGGCAGGGTTGGGGATTGTTGGGTTGGTGCATCCATCTTTCGTCTCCGTTGAAGCCCGTGGGATTACGGGCATGGGACAAATGATGGGTGAAGGTAGGGCAGGAAAGAGTATTTATATGCTATCTACATACAGTCTGCCGCACGCTGTGACAGTTTGCCGCAGACTGCATTTCAATCTGTTTGAAATGTTGCGCCAGTCAGGTCGTAGTGGGCACGGGGAATGCGCCAGCGGTAGAAACCTTTTCCATTTCGCCTTTTGGGGCTGCCTTTTCAAGATAGGGAGGCCGTCAGGCCAAGCCGGTATCCCTTACTGCGCCATTCCTTTATCATTCCCTTGAACCCTTCCCTTGCTCCAGCAAATCCTTCGAGCCTTTTGCCATTTTCGGAAAGACCGTTTTTTGTGACAAATGACTAAACAGGACGCATAGTATTGCATCGACACAGAATCGGATAGAATAATCACCGGCATCTATTCCATCAGATGAGGAGAAAAACGTGTTTCATCCGAGTTCAGATCGCGCAGGGGGTGTCCTTCATTTGGGTTCTGTATCCATTAGCATTGACAATCAGGAATTACAGGTGTTTGTGGTTGCAGTGACTTCCGTTGAAGCCGACAGGGGGAAAACAAACCATAACATCGTCCTGGCACCCGATCCGAAGAAAAATTGTACAAACACAGAATGGAAGTCGATAAGTTATATCCAAGAAAGGAACTGCTACAACTTGATATTCCGAGGAGTGGGTTTTGAGGTTCCGATTACTGAGATCAAAGCCGCTGTTCAAGAAATCAAGGCGTATTTAGGAGAAACACTTTGCTTTCAAAAGAAAACAAACTGATAATGACATATAGATTATCCGTGGCAATCTGACAGTCAGGCAGCCGCCTCAAGTGGCTGGCCGGGCGATTTTGTGTTTGTCGATGCTTGTTGGGTGACGGGACAGGTCAGGCCGATGGCAACGCGACAAGTTCCTTCAAATTCGGCCACCAGTACCGGCTGTTGCAGTTGCGACGCGCGGGTCAGCGCCTCGGCCAGCATCAACATGCTGCGCGTTGCGCCCACATCCCCGACTTCTTTCTCAAGGTTGCTGGACTCGGCGAACAGGTCAAACTCGCAACCGAAATCCCCCAGGCTGGAGGCAAGCGCCCCGATGCCGTCTGAACCGGCGTTATGCACCAGCCAGCCCAGTTCCAGCGGCTTGGGTTCTGTGGGTTTCGGTTTTTCTACGGGCTTCGCCTGTTCGTCTTGTGCTTCTTTGTTCTTGAATGGCAGTTCTCGCAACCCGGCGTAAACCAGCGCCTCCTGGATCGCTTCATGGAGTTGCCGCGTCAATGCGCCCTGCTTGCTCGCAGGG
>WRJU01000105.1 GCA_009778425.1 Pseudomonadota bacterium | reverse complement strand
GGGCGATAGCCATAGCCCTTGAGCCAATCACGGACGATGTCTTCGAAGTTCTCCCAGATTTCGGCTTCGTCGGGAAGAATATCGCTCATCCCGCGCACGGCCTGCAAAGTTCGGTTCATCTGTTTATTCTGTTGTTACTGAGTTTCAGCGGATTTACGGGCGTAACGGCTCGATACGTAATCGTCGACGAGGGCGATGAATTCGGCGGCGATGTTGTCGCCGCGCAGAGTAACCGTTTTTTGTCCATCTACAAACACCGGCGCTGCGGGCGCTTCGCCCGAACCGGGTAATGATATACCGACATTGGCGTGACGGCTCTCTCCTGGGCCATTGACCACACAGCCCATCACCGCCAGGGTCATATTCTCCACGCCGTCATACTGGGTACGCCATTGCGGCATCCTGTCGCGCACATGGCGCTGGACGCGAGCCGCCAATTCCTGAAAAAAAGTGCTGGTGGTACGGCCACAACCGGGACAGGCCGTCACCATCGGCACGAAGGCGCGCAAACCCATCGTCTGCAAAATTTCCTGCGCCACTACGACTTCCTGCGCGCGGCTGCCACCCGGTTCAGGGGTCAGGGAAACGCGGATGGTGTCTCCAATGCCTTCCTGGAGCAGCACCGCCAGCGCCGCAGTCGAAGCGACGATGCCCTTGCTGCCCATGCCCGCCTCGGTCAGCCCCAGGTGCAGCGGATATTCGCAACGTCGGGCAAGCTCGCGGTAGACCGCGATCAAATCCTGCACGTTCGATACCTTGGCCGAAAGAACGATGCGATCCCCGGCAAGCCCCAGGCTCTCGGCCTGAGCTGCCGATTCCAGCGCCGAGACCACCAGCGCCTCGCGCATCACCGCCCCGGCGGGCAGCGGTGTAGCGCAGGCGGCATTCTCATCCATGACCCTGGCCAATACCGCCTGGTCGAGGCTGCCCCAATTCACTCCGATGCGCACCGGCTTGCCGTATCTGCAAGCCAGTTCGATAAGTTCGGCAAACTGGCTGTCGCGACGTGCCCCCACGCCAACATTGCCCGGATTGATGCGAAATTTTCCCAGCGCTTCCGCGCATTCCGGGACTTTGGCAAGCAGGGTATGCCCGTTGTAATGAAAATCTCCCACCAGCGGCACATCGACGCCCTGCGCGGCAAGGCGCTCCCGGATATGCGGCACGGCCCTGGCCGAGGCTTCGTTGTTGACCGTAACCCGAACCAGCTCGGAACCCGCATGTGCCAGTTCCGCCACCTGCGCCACGGTCGCGTCGAGGTCGGCGGTGTCGGTATTGGTCATCGACTGCACCACGATGGGCGCACTTGAGCCTATCGCCACGCGACCGACACGCACGAGATGGGTACGGCGGCGCGCCGCCGTGCGGGCAGAAGAACAGATCGTCATTGCAGGGTCAGGCGGGCGATCCCCTCCCTGTTGGTATGCCCCTTCAGATCGACCACCTGGCCATTGAACTCCAGTTTCACATTGCCCGGATGTTTGACCATGACCTTGAAAGGCGGCTTGCCCGTGACTTTATTGGAACCGCCCTTGGTGCCGGTACGGGTGAAAATAAGTTTCCCGCTACCGTCGCGCACCTCAGCCAAAGTGCTGGCGTTGAACAACAAGCGCAACGTCGCCTCGTGGGGCACGGCAGGCGCAGGCGGGCCTGCCGCCTCGTCCGCCTCACCGCCTATCGGGGGGGGCGGTCTTGACGACTCTGGCGCAATGTTGACGGGGACAGGCGAGGCGAGCTTGATGACCACAGGTTCAAACCGGACTTTCGTTTCAGGTGCCGGAGCCTTTTCAGATACCGGAGCCGTTTCAGGCTCCGTGACCGTTTCAGGCACTGGAGCCGTTTCGGGCGCAGGGGCAATCTCAGGCACTGGGGGGGCTATTTCATGTGCAGCAGGAGCCACTCTATGCGCTGGAGCTGCTGTGGGCGCTTCGAGCCGACTGAATCGAACCCGACCCCGATCGAACCAGCGAAAGTGAATACCGGCCGCAACCAGCCCCGCCAATATCAGAGCCACCAGTACGATCAGCAGCACCGGAAGCAGGCTGCCGCGAGGGCGCGGGCTGGCCGCAGGCTGCACGTTGCCATCGAGCTTGAGCATCGAAGCCAGATCGGCGGCAGTGGGAGTCCGGGCGCTGATCCCCTCAAGCAACGGGTCGGGATCAATGTCCAGGTAACGCGCGTAATTGCGCAGGAAGCCGCGCACGAAAGTCGGCCCCGGCAAAACATCGTGCCTCCCGTTTTCAAGGGCTTCGAGTTGATGCGCCGATAATTTGAGAGTATGGGCAACATCGCTCAGGGACTCTCCTCGCGCCTCGCGCGCCTGTCTGAGGACTTCTCCGGGCAAGGGCGCGGACGACACGAGAGTCATCGGCTCAAACTCAAGCCCGAGATCAAGCTCATCAGGCGCAAACTCAGTCGCAGATGGTGTCAGTTCAGGCATGGGCACAGGCGCGGCCTCAAGGCCGGAGCCATTTTCCACGACAGGATCAGAATCAGATTGAGATTGCATGGTATTCACTCGTACCTTCCTTGCATCATCAATGCGTTTTCACCGGAACCGGCAAAACGGCCACGCAACTGCTCCGCATAACTCGCTTCGGCATGGCGTTCGCCAATTCGCCGCGCCGCGCGCAAACCAAGCCACACCGAGCGCGCGCTCGGATCGAAACGCTGATGGTATTGGATGAGAAGATCGTAGGCGCCTCGATAATTACCACGACGATAACCGACTTCTGCCAACCGGTACAGTGCCTCGCTGTTTGAAGGGTCGGCCTCCAGTGCCTTGGAAAATTGAACCCCCGCTCGCTCGACCTCGTTATTTTCCAGCAAACACAGGCCGGCATTGGTATGAGGCTGAGTTTTGTAGAGGTAATACGGATTGGCCGCCGAAGTTGCAAACCGGGACATCGCTTCGGAAACGCGCTTCTGTGTACACAGGAACCAACCATAGCTGTTGTTGAAATCCGGGTCTCCGGGCGCGGCGCTGAGCGCCCTGCGGAAAGCATCGTCAGCCTGAGCGTTTTGCTTGAGTTCCATGTAGACCCAACCCATCAGATGATAGGCCGGAGGATAGCCAGGCTTTACTTCCAGAGCAGTCCTGGCTGCGTCCAGGGCAAGATCCGGCCGCCTCAAGCCGAAAAAGTACTCCTTCCCGCGTTCGATATGGATACGCGCCCTCTCCTCTTCCTTGCTTGCAGGCTGCACATCGGACAGGGGGCGAGGATAGACGCCGCTATAACTGGGCGCGGTATCGAATGCAGAATCGGCATGATCCACCGGCGTCGCACAAGCGCCCAGAAAAAAAACAGGAACAAGCCAACACAAGGATAAGGTTGGACGTGTCATGAAAAGACCTCCTCCACTGTCTGTAGCGAACATGCGCTGGCACGCCGGGCCTTGTCCCGCACCCGCCCGGCAAGCTGCCCGCAGGCTGCGGCCACGTCGTCGCCTCGTGTTTTACGTGTTGTGACAATGATACCGGCTTCGAGCAGAAGCCCCGCAAAATGCCGGACACGCCCGGCAGGCGAACGCGCAAACCCGGAACGCGGGAAAGGATTGAATGGGATCAGGTTGAATTTGCACGGTACTTCACGCGACAACGCAATCAGAGCGCGCGCGTGGGCATCGCTGTCGTTTATGCCGTCGAGCATTACATATTCAAACGTCACGAAATCGCGCGGCGCGCGTTCGAGATACCGCCGACAAGCCGCCATCAAATCGCGCAACGGATACTTGCGGTTGATCGGCACCAAGCGGTCACGCAACGCATCGTCCGGCGCGTGCAGCGACACCGCCAGCGCCACCGGGCATTCTTCGCGCAAGCGGTCGATCGCGGGCACGATGCCCGACGTCGACACGGTCACCCGCCGCCTCGACAACCCGTAGGCGTGGTCGTCGAGCATCACCCGCAGGGCGGCAACGACATTGTCGAAATTGGCCAGCGGCTCGCCCATGCCCATCAGCACAACGTTGCTGATGACGCGCCCATTGTCCCGGTCTTCCCCGTCGCCGCCGACCTTGGCCGCGCCGAGCAAGCTGTTCGCCAACCAAAGCTGGCCGACGATCTCGCCCGTACTCAGATTCCGGTTGAACCCCTCTTTGCCGGTCGCGCAGAAAGCGCAATCGAGCGCGCAGCCCGCCTGCGACGACACACACAGCGTCCCGCGCCCTGCTTCGGGGATGAAAACCGTTTCCACGGCATTGCCATCCCCGACATCGAACAGCCATTTGCGCGTACCGTCGCCGGACAGGGAGTCCCGCAACAACATGGGCGCACGAATTTCCGCCTGTTCCTTTAGCTTTGCCCGCAACGCCTTGGCGACATCGGTCATCGCGTCGAAATCATCGCAGCCCTCGCGGTGTATCCAGCGCATCACCTGACGGGCGCGAAAAGGTTTCTCTCCCTGCTCAGAAAACCAGGCAAGAAGCGCGTCAAGGTCGCAATCGAGCAGGTTGAGCACGGCGGGCAACGGAAGCGAGTTCATCCCGAACGGATACGTCAGCGGGTATGAATATTGATACCTGGGAAAAAGAACGCCACTTCCACCGCCGCCGTTTCCGGGGCATCGGAACCGTGCACGGCGTTCGCGTCGATAGACTCGGCAAAATCGGCGCGGATGGTTCCGGGCGCGGCTTTCTTCGGGTCGGTCGCGCCCATCAGTTCACGGTTTTTGGCAATCGCGTTCTCGCCTTCGAG
>WRJU01000104.1 GCA_009778425.1 Pseudomonadota bacterium | reverse complement strand
GCGATGGCCGCCGTGTTGCGGGAATTCGACCGTCTGCACAACACGTATCATGCCTGGAACCCGTCGGAACTTACCGCGCTCAACGAGGCGCTGGCGCATGGCCAGTCCCATGAAGTGTCGCCCGAACTAGCCGCGATGCTGCGCGATGCACAACGCCTGTCCGCAATCGGAGACGGTCTGTTCGATCCCGCGATTGGCGCGTTGGTCGAGCTATGGGGCTTTCACACCGACACCTTTGAGCCGGCGTTGCCCGATTCGGCGGCGCTTGCCGCGCTCAAGGCCGCTCGGCCAAGTATGGGCGACCTTGTGATCGAAGGGTTTCGTGTTTCCAGCCGCAACCCGGCGGTGAGGATCGACTTCGGAGGCTATGCCAAGGGCTACGCGCTCGATCGTGCCGCAACCATCCTGCTTGAGCGGGGCATCCGCAACGCGCTCATCAACGTTGGCGGCAATATCATGGCTCTGGGGAGCAAGGGCGGACAGCCCTGGCGGGTCGGCATCCAGCACCCGCGCCAGCCTGGGGTCATGGCGACGATGCCGCTCTACGATGGCGAGGCCGTCGGCACTTCGGGCGACTACCAGCGTTATTTCGAGTTGAACGGTGTGCGCTACGCCCACATCCTCGACCCGCGCACCTTTGAACCGGCGCATGGCACACAGGCGCTGACCGTATTGGTGACGCCCCGCCCGCATGCCGGAGTCTTATCGGACGTGGCGAGCAAGCCCGCTTATCTGGCGGGAGACGCCTGGCGCGAACAGGCGCGCCGTCTCGGGATCAGGCATGCGCTCCGGGTGGCCGCCGATGGGCAAGTGGAAGTAAGCCGCGCGCTCCGGGCGCGGCTGGAATTTCCCGAGCCGGTTAAAGCGCGCGTGGTCGACTGAAGAGCAGTCGACAAGACATCTGAGGCTTTCGCTGACGAGGCTACCCTGTAAAACAACCGAAAGACATAACCTGTCCGTCGTATCTGCACTGCGCCTCTCCCGAAAAAACGTAGTGCAAAAGGTTTATGAACTTATACAATAGCTGCATTTCACGCATGTGCATTGCGCGTGAGCGCAAGGGGTAGAGCGAGCAGTGTCACCAGGGGCCATTTCGGTCGTGTCTCAGTTTGAATTTCATGCGTTGTAGGGGCGGATGGCAATCCGCCCACCATCGTAAATTTCCGCGATCCGCCAACGGTTCGACGGGGCGATCGCCATCGCCCCCTACAGAAAATCGCCTCAAATAGTCAAAACGAGACACTACCGCTTCCTAAGACCCCTTGATTTTATCCCTTCATCGGCGTAGCGTGTGAATTGCCTGTGAACAACAGGCGCGGGTTTGGAAGCCCGGATACCAAGGTGCATGAACCGCGCAAACCATCGCGGTTTTTTTGCGCGCATTGCTCAGTTAATGGCGAGCCAGCGGGAGGGCGTCAAGCCCTGCCGGTTCCTTGGTTTCGGTCTTCCAACCCGCTGGTTTGCCTCCACGTTTGGAAGCGTGGGAGCGATAACACAAAAACCAAGGGAGTACCGCAATGAGCACGAAACAATCCAAATTCACGCAACAGCCAAAAGGGTGCGAAATCCTCAAGGTGGCAAATATCTACAACATCGTGACTGAATTATGGGAACGGGCAGCGCCGGGGCTGTCTGAAAAGGAAATTGAATGGTTCAAAGGAGGCAGGGAGGTCGCTATTGCTTCCGTTGCAAACTTTGCCAATGCGTTTGAAAGCCTTGCTTTGAGCGCGTCATACGACAAAGCATCCGGGGCTTTTGCCGACGCGGGGAACCTCGCCAGCCTATTTTATGTATTCGCCGACTATTTGCGCGGAGTCAATGCGTTATTTGCCGTGAGCGAATACGCGGATGTCAGAAGCTGCCTCAAGAAGAAACCGTAATTGTAGGGGCGGCATTTTGCCGCCCGTTGTTCTACACCGCAATCTGCCCGTTGTTTTACGTTTACGTAATCCGTCTATGATTCGGAGGAGTCCGCGATTCGGTGAAATTCGCGATTCGGCGTTTATCCGTAATCCAACGGGACGATTGCCATCGTCCCCTACAATTCTCGACAAACATCCCATCAGCAGGCAAGCAAACAGGTGTTTCATTTTCATCCCCCCTTCATTTAGAGGAAGGCGGGGAGGGGTTATCTCGATATTTAATGAAGGCATTTGTTATTATCCCAAAATCCGTCACGCAATCATATTTTTTTTCGGGACCAAAACGGAAACCCCATTCCCCCCAAGGCATTTTTTTGTTATAGGAAGGCCCTGATTCAGGGCTTCCTAATTCCCAATATCCACCGGGATATAATTTCTTGACCCGCTCCCTTGTAAAGCAGCCTGACTTGTCATCAAGATCAAATATGAGCATATTTGTTTCATTCGTGTCTCCCGCTACCTCAAAGCTTATCTCTCTGACAATCAAACCTTTTGCATATAAAAACTCTCCGTATGCCATATAGACCGTGCGATAGTGCCGTTTTGGTTCCGTAAACTTGACGCCCAGCAGCGCCTCCACCTTTTCTCGTTCCCAAGGCTCGGCCTTTTCCAGCTTTTGCAGGAATTCTTCAAACGTTATGGTGGGTTCCGCGCCCCAGGTAGGGCTTGCCAAACATCCCATCAATAGGCAAACAAACAGATGCTTCATTTCCTTTACCGAAATAAAGGTCGCTGGCGATCACCTAGATATTTTTTAATGAAAGCATTGGTTCTTATCCTAATATCCGTCAAACATCCCTTTCTTACTGCGTACATAAAAAGAAAGTCCCATTCCCCCCAAGGCATTTCTTTTATATAGGAGTTATCAAAATTAGAAGTTGTTGCCTCTGGATAGCCGCCCGGATAGATTTTTTCGATCTCTTCCCACTTAAAGCAGCTTGACTTGTCATCCAGACGCAGTATGAGAATATTTGTTTCCTTCGTGCTTCCCGATATTTCAAGATCAATCTCACTGACAATTAAACCTTTTGCATATACAAACTGTCCGTATGCCATATGGTCTGCACGACCACCTGGCACGAGTGGTTCCGCAAGTTTAACGCCCAGTAGCGCCTCCACTTTTTCTTGTGTCCAAGGCTCGGCCTTTTCCAGCTTTTGCAGGAATTCTTCGAACGTTATGCCGGGTTCCGCAGCATAGGCAGGATTCACCAAGCATCCGGTCACCAGCAGACATGCCAACAGGTGTTTCATCTTCATTTCTCCTTGACCCGTCAAGGGTATTTCTGTTGCCGCAGGTCGGTTTCCCAGACCAGCTTGTGACTCTCATTCCACTGCCTTCCAAAATTTTCTTTGTAGGTTTCTGTGGTGCCCGCCGCCTCTTCATCTTTCCGCAATTCCGCAATCGCCGTGCGGGCAGCGTCGGCATTATTGTCTACTAGGTACTGCTCGTAAATCGTCCTGTACCGGTCCTGGCAACTGCCCGAAAACCCGCAATCCACCCCAATGTTCGGCCCCCCATTTGACAGGATCTCCTGCTGGACCTGGATGTTCTTGAGGACGGCGTCCCCCTCGCTTTCGAGGTACTTCTGCACCGCCGCGTCCCTGATGGCTTTCAGGTAGTCGCCCATCGCCTCCTCTTCCGCTGCCGAGCCGGGCACCGCCCTCAGGTAAGCGTTGCGGGCGGCCAGGGCGGCATTCTGGGTTGCTACCGGGAAATCCGCCAGCCGGCTGACGGCTGGCCTCCGCAAGGCATGGCCCACCTCATGGGAAAGCGCCTTGAGCACCCCCACCTCGTTCGGCCCCTTTCTGATATAAATGATTTTATTAGCATAATCTACATAACTGTTTCCATTGGTGTATCGAACATTCCAACCGTTACCTTCTATCAACGTTTTCAAGTTTTCCTGCAATGCCGGCGAGTAGGCAACCAGGGCCAGCACATACGGGTCATCCAGCGGGTTGGGGCCATATTTGGCAGAATTGCCCCCCAGGCGCTGGTCGATATGCGCGGGGACGGCTACTGCCCCGTCATAGCCTGTGGCCTGTACGCCGTCAATGATTATTTTGCCATCCACTATCTTCACTGTTTTGCGGGTCACGACACCTCTATCTTCCTCGGTCACGATCGTCACCGGTCCCAGGTTTTTGTTGGTCGCCCCGTGGCCCAGGGAAACCGTGATGTAGCCGGAATCCGGCGGGCTGATTTCCCCGCCCGGCTCTTCCTCGTACTGCGGCAGCCCGAGCGGGTTGCTGTCGTCATGGCCGCCGTCGCCATCCCAGTCGTTGCCCGTGCCCCCGTCGCTGCCTGGGGCCGCCGCAGACAGCGAGGCTTCCTTAAAATCGCTCTGCATCCGCACCGTCTGGTACGACACCAGCGGCACGCGCCAGTCGCTGCCCACGGCCACGCCCCCAAAACGCCTCGCCTGGCCCGCAAACAGCACCCCCGTCAGGTTCGCGTTCATGAACGGCATAAAGAAGTACCGCGTCAAAGGCATCTTCGTCTCGTACAGGTACGTCACACGGATCTTCAGCAGGTTCGCGTCCTGCACGTTCACGTTGTTGATCAGCCGCGTGTCTCGGTACATCAGGTTGTCGTTCGGGATCACACGCGCCGTGTACGCCCCGTCCACCGTGGCCGGCTGGCCCGTCATCCTTTGCCACGCCGTCCTCGCCCGCGCCTCCCCGTAGCTCCTCGACACCCCGAAGTCCTTCATCATCCGGCTCGTCGGCGAAAGAATCTCC
>WRJU01000103.1 GCA_009778425.1 Pseudomonadota bacterium | reverse complement strand
TCAACCGGAATCTCTTTTTTGTCGATCCGGACGAAACCTTTTTTTTCGTGAATTTGAAAGATTGGGTTTCTTTTCAGGAATTCCGCATCATCTTTGGAGACTCGCGTCACCACCCCGGAGGGCGTATGCAGGTTTGGGTGATACCCGTCCCTGCCGAGTTCGCCGGTTGCAAGGTTCGCGCCGCCTTTGATAAGGACTATATGCCCCATTGTTGGGGGGTTGCCTTCTACAGGGCTAGGAATCCACTCAGCGTATTCCTGATCTGCGGTGAGGGTCGAGTAAACGTAGACGTCAGACATTTGATTTTCCTCCATTGAGGTATTGAGTCAAAGAATTTGCAGCGTTCGGGTTGTGGTTGATGTATTGATTGACCGCGCTATTTTGATTGATTGCGCTGTCCATCGTCCCGGCTGTGCGCTTTGCTGCAAAGTATCCTTGCAGGGTGTGCAGTTCGGAGCCTTTTCGGGATTGAAGCCTGAGCCTTCTGCATCCGAGCATGCCGATTTCAGCGATGGTCATTTCCGTGTGGTCGAACGTGCCGATATGCGGCTTGAGGGCGTTGGCCAGGCGGTCACGGATTGCGAATTTCCGCGCGGCCTGTTTGAAGGCAAATCCGTCCATCGTTGCATTTGGCCTTGAGCCACCAATTCTGTCCAGCCTCTTCCGGAGGTCAGAAAACTGAGTTGCAAATCCTTTCATTTTTTTACTCTCTGCTGTTGAAAAGCCTTTTCAAATAGTGTAAAGTTATTTCTATTAGGTTTCAAACTTTTCATTTCCTCCGTAGTCGATTGAATCCCGCACCCATTACTTCCGAGTGCGGGTTTTTTTTGAAACTATTCCCGATTAGTGTTTCTTAATGCTTCTCTGTTTCTTTATTTGATTTACAGAGGGCATACGCGCGCGCCGATGCGCTGCGGTCGCACACGGCCAATACCTCGTCGATCACTTCTTTCGCGCGCTCCCCGATGCTGTAGAGCCATGCAAGGATCGCTTCACGCTCTGAGGCGCTCATCGGGGCGCTTGGTGTGGTTATCTTCGGTTCGAAAGGCTCCGCAGACACCGCCGCCGGGTAGCCTCTCAGGATGCCTTCCTGCGTGTCCCCGCTCGGTGTGAAAACGTCGAGACCGCCGCCGTCTGCAAACCGGACACGCCACCAACAGGATAAAGAAAGCTGCCGGACAAGCTCCGTCTTGTTCGCCTTTACGACAGGTGCCCACCGTTCAAGGGCGTCACCGCGCCCGGACAGTTTGATGGTCCCCGAGGCGGTCAATCTGACATGGACGCCATCGGATAAAATCCGCTCCAAAAGCGTCGCATTTGTCATATTTCCACCTCTCTGATTTTTGGTGTGCTGTTATTCTGTTGTACTTCCCTGCTCGGTGTGAAAATGGTTTTTTCGGTCTCGGGCTGCAATTCTTCATCGCCACGAAGACCGCCAAGATTTTCCAAGACCGCCAGCTTTTTTTGTTGGCGTTCTTCGTGATTTCTTGGCGGTCTTGGGCATTCTTCGTCAGGAAGCGACCACGCCCAACAGCCAGCAAATGTCATTTTTTCTGACACTATTTTCAGGTCTTTTTTTGCCCGCTCGATAGTACGCCAGGATATTTTTGCGTCTTCCGCAGCAGATTTTATCTCGCTTGCCTTGCGCGGTCCGCCAGACAGAAAATCGGCCAAAAACTGACACGCGCCGTACATGGCCCCGCCCCCGTCTTCGTCGCCCGGAGATGCCTCAGCAGTATCGAGAATTTCGCGCGCCGTCCCCTCCACAGCATCACCCCACAGAACAGAAGAGGCGGTGATGCTCGGATGCTCTTTTAGCTCCGCCTGGGCGAGGCTGTACGCAAACCCGCCCCCGTCTTCGCCGATATTCGATTTTGAGCGGCATAGCACCCTGTCACCGCCGCCCTGGGCACCTTCTACCGATTGCTTGGCAGCCAGCATCACGATACGGGCGACCGCCCCGAACGTAAGGCTCCCCGTGACGCGCTCCGTCGGCTCGCGCCCCTGCGTCCCTTTCGAGAGGTGAGAGATTCCGATGACCGCGCAACCCGTTTCCACAGCGAGGTCTGCGAGCGGCTGGAGGCCGCGCCTCACGTCATTCGCCTTATGGCCGTCCCCGGCCACGGCGGAAACAATCGGGTCGACAATCAGCAGTTGCGCGCCACCTGCCTTGATAACCGCATCTTTGAGCGCGCCTACATCCTTGGCAGGGTCAAAAGCCCTGTGCACATCCCCGGCGCGCGCGCCGGTGACGAACGCAATACGGGACATATCCGCCCCCGCCGCAATCAGCCGGGGAACCAAGGTGTCTCTGGGGTCATCCTCCCCGCTCCAGATCACGACACGGCCTGGGGTGGCGCGTGTCCCGTCCGGCCATAGCCCGCCCGCCGTGATGGTGGCGGCAAACGTCATCGCAATGGTTGTTTTACCGGTTCCCGGCGCGCCCGCGAGGATTTGCACCTTGCCCGCAGCAAGCCACCCAGGCCACAGCCAGCGTATCGGTTCCGGCATGATGTCGCTCGCACTTTTAAGCACGACTTCAGTACAGCGATGCACATTGGGCTGCCGTATTGGTCCCGTGGGCGGCTCTTCACTTCTGGCTTGCCCTGGTACTGCCCCGGTTTCCAAACCGCCCTTGCGTGTCGGCAATGCGTCCACAGCAGCGAGCGCGCGGTCAAGATTATTCAGGCTCATAGCGTCACCCCCGATGCGTCAAGCGCCGAGACGATCCGCCCAACTGCCTGGGCAAGCCTCTCACGCTCACAGGGAGGCAGCGGCCTCATTTCGTCTCCCAGCTTTGCCGCGCTCATGAGCACGACGGAAGCCTCGAAAGCGACGCACCGCAGGGCATCAGCAGCCGGGAATGGGCGGCGCTCCGGGGGGGCGTGGCCACATTGCCTTTCTGGGAACAGGTCATGAATCTCCAGCCCGAGCGCCCCGAGCACGTCGTGCACGTCGCATCCAGCGAAGCAATGAAGTAGCACCCTCCCGTCATCAGTTTCACGAAGTGAAAGTGTCAATCCCTTGCTGTCGTGCGAAGGGCATTTCGCGCGCCAAGAGCCGTTACCGGACTGCCGAACGCCATCTAGTTTGTGAAGGATTGAATCAACGCCCATTTTTCCGGCCTCCGCGTTTCATCCAGCACTTACTTGGCGTATTCATCCGCGCACGGTCCCCGAGCGAAAACCATCCGCGCAACGGGTCGGTACGGTCTCGGTCATTTTTCTTATAAGCGCCCGGCTTTGGGCGGGTCTCATTTCCTCCGTTCTTCATGACGTTGTCCTCACGCTTTACGCCCGGAGGCGCAGTTGTGAATCCAGGCATCTACGTCACTTTCGAGCCATCCGGCAAGATTGCCCCCGAGAGAAAAACTTTTAGGGAACTCCCCGGCCTTGATGCGGACGTATAAGGCGCTATTTGATAACCCGGTACGGCGAATGACCTCACGTCGGCGCAAAACGGCGGGTGGTTTAACTTCTTTGATTTGGGTCTGTTTCATGTCGGCTTTCTCCATGTTAGTTAATGCCGACCCTTATTTTATAGACCCAAATCAGTACGTAAATCCCTCTGCGCGCAAGGGCTAGTCGCTGCGCGCAGAGGGATGTTTTACATTCACTAGGGCCTTTCTGGCCATGTCAAAAGAGATGTCAAGTTTATGGCTTGCTTCCTCTGCACAATCTGTTTTGGTTCTATATTTTCCAGTTTTGAACATCTCTATTACCTCTTTCCTCTTATCGTTACTTCCCCCAGGTTGAGAGTGCCTTGTTTTAGCTGCCATTCTTGTTGTATTGCTTCTATCTTCACGAATTGATAAAGCATTTGAAAGACTGATAGCCCGTTTTACAGCTTCAATCCCTTTGCTATGGTTTTCTTTACGTGACTGTATATATCGCTCAATCTCTTCCCCTTTCAACTCTCCTTCCAGCCCGTGTCTCTTGATTATCTCAGACATAAAATTTGAAACTTCAGCCAGTGTTTGATTTTCTTCTTGCAAGATCAAGCATGCTTCTGTGCATTCGTAATTGACTAAAGTATGTTCCCAAGCGAGATTTATCAGCCCGTCGCGCTTCATCTTGGAGACTGCCTGTTTGAATTCGTCGAAGTTCATCACGCCACCCCTTTTGCGTTCATTGAAAAGATGCCCCGCCAGCCGGGCTAGGCGGGGCCATTCGCAGTCACTCGTTGCCGTTTACCAGCCTGTAATTCGCATTACCACAGACACAGATAAGCGCATTAACGTTTCGCATGGACTCAGCCATGACGGCCAGCAGGATAGCAATAGCCGCATTGTCAAAGCATCTCGTGTTGTCGTCGGAATCGTTATGGATCATGATCCCAATCCGTTCCGTGGTATCCGCCAAGTTTTCAAGGTTGTACTCGGCAATGTTGCCGGATGCCGCGAACCATTCGAGTTCTTCTTTGGATAGCCTGTCAACAGCTTTTTCCCATAGCTCCGACACCACTCTGTGCACGTTTGGCGCTCCGTGAATTTCTTTCCCTTCGGCCTGTTTGCCCGGCAGTTCAGTCCCCTGAATGAACGCGATGGCTTCATCGTAGCGGTCGGACATATGTTCGGCCTGTTTGACGGTGATGGTGTCAGTAGTGCTCATGATTTCACCCCCCGCGCTCTCTTTAGATACTTTTCGGCAATCCCA
>WRJU01000102.1 GCA_009778425.1 Pseudomonadota bacterium | reverse complement strand
GAGTTAGCATGGCGGAAGTTACCGCAGGCATGGTCAAGGAACTGCGCGAAAAAACCGACGCGCCGATGATGGAATGCAAGAAGGCTTTGCTGGAAGCCGAAGGGGATATGGTCAGAGCCGAAGAGATTCTGCGGGTGAAACTGGGCAACAAGGCGACGAAGGCCGCTGCCCGCATCACCGCCGAGGGTGTGGTGGCCGTCCATATCTCGAACGACGGCAAACTGGGCGTGATCCTGGAAGGCAACTGCGAAACCGATTTCGTCGCCAAAAACGATGATTTCATCGCGCTGGTTCAAAACGCCGCCGTGCTGGTGGCAGACAAGGCGCCTGCCGACGTGGCCGCGCTCTCGGCGCTGCCGATGGGCGAAGGCACGGTGGAGTCGACCCGTACCGCGTTGGTGGGCAGGATCGGCGAGAACATGACCCTGCGCCGCTTCCAGCGTGTCGAGGCCAAGGGACAGCTTCATTTTTACATCCACGGCGGCGCGAAGATCGGTGTGCTGCTCGATCTGGTGGGCGGCGACGCACAACTGGGTAAGGATTTGTCCATGCACATCGCTGCTTCCAAGCCGAAGGCCTTGGACGCCAGCGGGGTGGATGCCGCCCTGGTCGATTCCGAGCGCCGCATCGCCATCGAGAAGGCGCGTGAATCCGGCAAGCCCGAGAACATGCTGGAAAAAATCGCTGAAGGTTCGGTGCAGAAGTTCTTGAAGGAAGTCACCCTGCTCAACCAGGTCTTCGTGAAGGCTGAAGATGGCAAGCAGACCGTGGAACAACTCCTGAAAGCCAAGGGCGCGACGGTTGCGGGCTTTACGCTGTACGTGGTTGGCGAAGGCATCGAGAAAAAGAGTTCCGATTTCGCCGCCGAAGTGGCTCAACAGGCCGCAGCGGCTGCCGCTGCTGCCCAGAAGTAGTCGGGCACAAGGAGCTTTTTCCCATGTCTGCCATGCCGGTTTACTCCCGCATCCTGCTCAAGCTCTCGGGTGAAGCCCTGATGGGCGAAGACAGCTACGGTATCAATGAAACCGTGGTGTCGCGCATCGTCTCGGAAATTGCCGAGGTCACGAGTCTGGGTGTGCAGGTTGGCGTGGTGATTGGGGGCGGCAACATCTTTCGCGGCATGGCGGGCGCGGCGGGCGGTATGGATCGCGCCACTGCCGACTACATGGGCATGCTTGCCACGGTGATGAACGCAATGGCGCTCGCAGACGCGATGCGCCGCGCGGATTTGCCCGCCCGTGTGCAATCGGCGTTACAGATCGACCAGGTGGTCGAGCCTTACATCCGTGGGCGCGCCATTCGCCATCTCGAAATGGGGCGGGTGGTGATTTTCGCCGCAGGCACGGGCAATCCGTTTTTCACCACCGATACCGCCGCCGCCTTGCGTGGCGCCGAAATTGGCGCACAGATCGTGCTCAAGGGCACCAAGGTGGATGGCATCTACACGGCCGATCCCAAGAAAGACCCCTCGGCACGGCGATTCGCCCGCATCAGTTTTGATGAGGCTATCAGCCGCGGCCTGGCTGTGCTCGATGCGACCGCGTTCGCGCTGTGCCGTGACCAGAAGCTGCCGATCAACGTTTTTTCGATCTTCAAGCCGCAAGCCTTGCGCCGCATCATCATGGGCGAGGACGAAGGCACGTTGGTTCATTCATGATGATTCATTTTTTGAGGTTTCCGCGATGATTTCCGAACTCAAGAAAACGATCGAACACAAGATGCAGAAAACGGTCGAGGTGCTCAAGCACGATCTCATCAAGATACGAACGGGGCGCGCCCATACGGGTTTGCTCGATCATATTCAGGTAGAGTATTACGGAAGCATGGTTCCGATCAGTCAGGTGGCCAACGTCACCCTGATCGATGCCCGTACCATCGGCGTGCAGCCGTGGGAAAAACCGATGGTGGCGAAAGTGGAAAAAGCGATCCGCGATTCCGACATCGGGGTGAACCCCGCCAATACCGGCGAAGTCATCCGGGTGCCGATGCCGCCGCTTACCGAAGAACGCCGCCGCGAACTCACCAAAATCGTCAGGCATGAGGGCGAAGCCGCCAAGGTGGCCGTGCGCAACCTGCGCCGCGATGCCAACCAGCACCTCAAGGATGGCATCAAGGACAAGACCATTCCGGAAGATGAAGAGCGGCGGGCCGAGGAAAGCATCCAGAAACTTACCGACCACTATATTGTCGAAATCGACAAGCTGCTTGTCCAGAAAGAGCAGGAGTTGATGCAGATTTGATCTGCCGGTCAATCCCGGCTTTGCCGGGTTATGCGTGGAGATTTTCCCGATGGCGGATCAAGCCTTTATCAGTTCCACCAAAACCGTACCCGATTCGAACAAGGTGCCGCAGCACATCGCCATCATCATGGACGGCAATGGGCGATGGGCGCGCAAACGCTTCCTCCCCCGGATGGCCGGGCATACCCGTGGTGTGGAGGCGGTACGCGGGACGATTCGCGCTGCAATCGAGCGCGGGGTCGAATATCTGACCCTGTTTGCGTTCAGTTCCGAGAACTGGCGGCGGCCCACCGAGGAAGTCTCTTTCCTGATGCAGTTGTTCATCAAGTCGCTGCAAAAGGAAGTTGCCCGACTGCACGAAAATGGCATCCGCTTTCGCGTCATCGGGGATCGTTCGCGCTTTGAACCGACACTGGTCAAGGCCATCGAAGCCGCCGAGAAACTCACCGCCGACAACACCCGCCTGCATCTGACCGTGGCTGCCAACTATGGCGGGCGCTGGGACGTGCTCTCGGCAGTCAATTGCTTGCTCACCCAGCAGCCGGGTCTGACCGAAATAAGCGAAGAAATGGTCAACGCCGAACTGTCGATGAGTTTTGCGCCTGAACCCGATCTGTTCATCCGTACCGGCGGTGAGCAGCGGATCAGCAACTTCCTGCTCTGGCAACTGGCGTACTCGGAGTTTTTCTTCACCGATGCCTTGTGGCCGGATTTCGACGGAAAGGTGCTCGATCAGGCCATTGCTTCCTACCAGGGGCGTGAGCGCCGTTTCGGGCGCACCAGTGAGCAACTGGTCGATGCGGCAGGTGGTGAAGTGGAGCGGCATGCTTAAGACGCGGGTCATTACTGGGGTGGCGCTGCTGGCGGGATTGCTGGCGGCGCTGTTTTTTCTTCCGCCGCCGGGTTGGAGAGTTTTTTGCGCGTCGATTTGCGCGCTCGCGGCCTGGGAGTGGGGCGGGCTTGCGGGATGGGGTGGAAAGGCGCGGGTTGTTTATGGCGCCGTTTTGGGATGCTTGTGTCTTGCATCCATCCTTATTCTTTCCTCGGCTCTTTTGCTTGCGTTGTTCGCGGGGTTTTTCTGGTTGCTGGTCGTGCCATTCTGGTTGTGGCGCAAGTGGCTTTTGCGTAGCTGGATTGCGGCGTTGACTGGGTTTATTGTGCTGGTTCCGCCTACACTGGTTTTTATTGGGCTACGAGAAGTATTCGATTCCTTGTGGCTGCTGGTGGTTTGTGCACTGGTCTGGGTGGCCGACATTGCGGCCTATTTTTCCGGACGGGCATTTGGCGGAAAAAAACTGGCTCCCAACATCAGCCCGGGCAAGACATGGGCGGGTGCGATTGGCGCAGTGATTGGTGTTTTGGTGTATTGCAATGTGGTTTTGTTTGCGGCGCAATCCCACTGGAGGGTTGCGCTTGAAATGCAGCAAGTGGCGTTGTTGCCCCAGCATGTGTTGTTGCTTCAACTTGTATTTATTGGCTTGGCTGTCTGGAGCATCATTGGAGACCTCTTTGAGTCCTTGCTCAAGCGTCAGGCGGGCGTAAAAGACAGCAGCAATCTTCTGCCAGGACATGGCGGTATTCTGGATCGAATTGACAGCCTGACTTCAACTTTAGCATTGGTGTATTTCTTTGTTGGAGTCATCAGTTTATTTTCTCATTTTCATTGAATCTTGAAGTAATCGAATCGGCATCATGCCCGCAACTTCTCTCCAACAAATTACTATTCTCGGCGCGACCGGCTCGATTGGCGCGAATACGCTCGATGTCGTTTCCCGCCACCCGGAACGCTATTCAGTATTTGCCCTGACCGCGCACCGCGAGGCGGCTCGCCTTTCCGAACTGTGTTTGCGGTTTTCTCCGCGCTACGCGGTGATGGCGGACAGGGACGCGGCAAAGGAGTTGAGGGGCTTGTTGCAGGCCGGACGTTGCGCGACCACGGTGCTCGAAGGCAAGCAAGCCCTGTGCGATGTGGCATGTGCGCCTGAGGCCGATGTGGTGATGGCGGCCATTGTGGGCGCGGCGGGGCTGGAGCCGACGCTGGCTGCCGTGACCGCAGGAAAAAAGGTGCTGCTCGCCAACAAGGAAGCCCTGGTGATGTCCGGCCAGCTTTTCATGGACGCGGTGCAGAAGTCCGGTTGCTGCCTGTATCCGATCGACAGCGAGCACAACGCGGTATTTCAGTCCTTGCCCTGGAATTTTCAGCGATGCCCGGAAGCGGGCGGGGTACGGCGCATCCTGCTCACGGCCTCGGGCGGGCCGTTCCGCAACACGCCGCCCGAAAAGCTGGAAACGGTTACGCCGGAAGAGGCATGCGCCCACCCGGTCTGGTCGATGGGGCGCAAGATTTCGGTCGATTCCGCGACCATGATGAACAAGGGGCTGGAAGTCATCGAGGCTCACTGGCTGTT
>WRJU01000101.1 GCA_009778425.1 Pseudomonadota bacterium | reverse complement strand
GCCGACCTCAATGGGGCGGGCCAGCCTGTACGGTGAAGCGGGCCCTGTACATGACAAGCGGGCGGCAAAATGCCGCCCGCCCAGGTACTGTCAGTGTAATCCTGCAAATTGTGAAAAAGAGGCTGTTTTTTGGGGAGTGTTAATGATGAATAAAGGAGCAAAACGCAGTGAGCTGTAATCGTTTTTTTTTCAGTGAGAGGTTAGAAATAGTCTTGCTATTGCCATTCCAACACCTGCGGCTGCAAAGAGTGCGCCGACAATCCATTTTATGATGTTTGCCTCGACTCGTGCTATTTCTGTACGTAGTTCTAGTCGGACATTATCTATGTCCCCTTTTGTGGCGAGTTCTTTTGAATAAATGTTTTGTTCTAGCGCCTTGTTGATGGTTGCTGCGATTGCTTTTGCTGACTTTTCTTCAATGCCAGCTTCGCGAAAAACTCCATAAATCTCAAGTTCCATGATGATCCCCAGTTGTTGCCGGCAATCTATCAGGTTATTCCGGGTTTGTTTGCGTCACAGTCCCCCAACTGCCGGATGGTCGCCGCGATGCGCTTTCCCAGTTTTATGTAGAGCTGAACCGCCCGAATGCGATCTTCGTATGAGTACATGAACTACCTCCAGGTAGTCCAAGTTTTTGGCCGCACCCCCGTTCGACGCCCCAGGTCTGTCGGTCAAAACATGTGGGCACTTGCACATGTGGGCGCTTGCACAAAAGGGGGGCGTTCATATAGGGTCGATGGCAATCGCCCCGTTCATCCCCTCCCCGCAATCATTACCTCACGCACCGCATCCACCACATCCGGGCGCAAACAGTCGATCTCCACGACCTCCGGCCAGCGTTCGCGGAACTGGCGCAGCCAGGTCAGTTGGCGTTTGGCCAGTTGCCGGGTGGCGGCGATGCCGGACTCCAGCAATTGTTCGCCGTCGATTTCGCCGTCCAGATACGCCCATGCCTGCCGGTAGCCGACGGCGCGCATCGAAGGCATGTCGGGTGTGAGCCGATAGCGTTGACGCAGGGCGTCGAGTTCATCGGTCAGCCCATCCTCGAGCATTTTTTTGAAACGTTCGGCGATGCGCGCGTGCAGCCCTGAACGCGCAGAGGGAACGAGCGCTACCGTGACCGGGCGGCAGGGCAGGGGGCGCGGGAACCGCTGGGCGTGAGCCTCGAGGAGCGGTTTGCCGGTAGTGAGGACGATTTCCAACGCACGCTGGATGCGCTGCGCGTCATGGGGCGCGAGCCGAGCGGCGGCGGCGGGGTCGAGGCGGGACAGTTCGGCGTGCAGCGCGGGCCAACCTTCGATTGTTGCGCGGCGGTCGATCTCGGCGCGCAACTCGGCATCGGCTTGCGGCAGGTCGGATAGCCCTTCGCGCAGCGCCTTGTAATAGAGCATGGTTCCGCCGACGAGCAGCGGGATGCGGCCGCGCGCGGTGATTTCCGTCATCAAGCGGTGGGCGGCGTCGCAGAATTTCGCCGCCGAATAACTTTCAGTGGGGTCAATGAGGTCGATCAGGTGGTGCGGGCACACCGCGCACTCGGTGGCAATTGGTTTGGCCGTGCCGATGTCCATGTCGCGATAGACGAGTGCGGAGTCGACGCTGATGATTTCCACGGGCAGTTTCTGCGCCAGAGCTAAAGCACAGGCGGTTTTGCCGCTGGCAGTGGGACCGGGGAGAAAGAGGGCGGGCGGGAGAGTGGACATCAAAGCAGTTTAATTCACCTCCCAGGAAGGGAGACGCGAAGCGCCGGGGTGGTTGAGAATTCTTCAATAGCCTCCTTCTATCATCTTGCTGTACGGGATTAAACAGAAACCGATGTAGTGAGAAATCGATCTAGTGTCGGAATATTTTACATTCTGTCAATATGAAAATAATACTTTCCTTAAAAATCAATATGTTTTTATTATGGCGCGATACTTGCATAGGTAGAAATACGCATTTTTTGGGGTTGATGGAAATAACCCTGTGATAACGGCGATGTCTGCCGTATTTTTCGGAGAAGGAGAGGTCAATGATACTTGACTACAGAAAGACATATGCTGCCAACCTTATTCAAGGTACCAGTGTCAACGACACTATCTATGGCGGCTATGGCAACGACACCATCTATGGCGGCGGCGGCAAGAACATCGTCTACGCGACAGCCGGCAACAACACGATTTACTTCGGCAACGGTGGCGGTACCGTCTATGGCGGAACCGGTAACGATACGATCATCGCCGGTTACGGGAATGATCTCATCTATGCCAAGCAAGGCCACAACTACATCTTTGCCGGCGCCGGCAATGACACCATCCACGGTGGCAGTGGCAACGACACCATCTTTGGCTGCTCAGGCAGCAACCATATTTATGCCGAAACTGGCAACAACTTCATCTATGGTGGTACCGGCAACGACACCATCTATGGTTCCAGCAATGGTAACGACACCATCTTTGGCGGCAGCGGCAACGACCTGATCTACGCCAAGGGCGGCGGCAATATCGTGTTTTCCGGCGCGGGTAACAACAAGGTCTATGCCGGCTCTGGCGGCGACATCCTTGTGGCCGGTTCCGGCAACAATCTCCTTTCTTCCGGTAGCAAAGGCGACTACCTGTGGAGTGGCATCGGCGGCAACGATACGCTCAAGGGCGGCAGCGGCAACGACTACCTCATCGGAGGTACACCGGGTAACAACTACCTTGAAGGTGGCAGCGGCAGTGACATCTATGTGATTGACTTCAACCGGACTATCACTGACAACCTGCCTCCCGGCGCAGTGACGCCGCAGTATGTCAGTGATATAGGATGCAACTACATCAAAGACTCCAGCGGGGCCTATGACATGTTGCTGCTCTGTGGTATGAATGAAAGCGACATCAGATACCAGCAGATGGGCAAGTATGATCTGATGCTGACTTTCGCAGGTGTGGATGGTTTTGTCGTCATCCAGAACCACTTCCTGGCTTCCGGCAGGATCGAAGAGATCAAGTGCGTTGCTGAGAATCCGTACAAGATGCCGGATGTCGATCTGAGCGTCATCGGCGCGGATCTCGCAGCGAATCCAGACCCCGGTTTCTGGGGTTAATCTGGCTTCCTGGCTGGCAGAGTGAGGGTTCCGTACCGAAAGGGGCGGAACCCTTTTCTATTTCGGGAGTCATGATAAAGACATGAGAGTTCTCCTCATTCACCAGAATTCTCCCGGTCAGCTTCGTCACTTGGCTTCGCACCTCGCGCGTCGGCCTGGTGTCGAAGTGCTTGCCATTGGGCGTGAAACCGCTCAGGGTATGGAAGGTGTCCGGCTGCTGCGCTACCGGCCACACCGCGCGCCGAGCAAAGAAACGCATCCCTACGTCCGCAGTTTCGAGGATGCCGTGCTGCACGGCCAGCAAGTGCTGCGCATGCTGCTCGAACTCAAGAGCCAGGGCTACCGGCCCGATGTCGTCGTCGCTCACCCTGGTTGGGGAGAAACGCTCTATGTCAAATTGGCTTTCCCCGATACCAAACTCATCCATTACACTGAGTATTACTATCATCTCGAAGGGGCCGACGCCGGGTTCGATCCCGAATTCCCGCTGAACCTGGAAGTCGCCGCCTTCGTTTCCAGCCGCAATGCCCTGCATTTGTTCAACATCGAGCAATGCGACGTGGGCATTACGCCAACGCACTGGCAAAAGAGCCTGTATCCAGCGGCCTACCACGACAAGATTCATGTCGTCCACGAAGGCATCAACGTCGATCAACTCGGCCCCGATCCATCCGCCTTCCTCGAATTCAAGAACGGCAAGCGGTTGCGCGCGGGCGAGCCTGTCATCACCTATGTGGCGCGCAACCTCGAACCTTACCGGGGGTTTCACCGTTTCATGCGCGCCCTGCCGGAATTGTTGAAAGCGCATCCGGACTGTCAGGTTCTCGTGGTCGGCGGCGACGAAGTCAGCTATGGGGATTCCCCGAGCGACGCTCCCAACTGGCGCGAAAAAATGCTGCGTGAAAACCCCGTCGACCCGGAGCGCGTCCATTTCTTCGGGAAAGTGAGCTACGACGTATATCGGCGCATCTTGCAGGTCTCTGCCGTTCATGTGTATTTGACCTATCCCTTCGTCCTTTCCTGGTCGGTGCTGGAGGCGATGGCCTGCGGTTGTCTGCTCGTTGCCTCGGACACCGCGCCGGTGCGCGAGGTCATCCGCCACGGCGAGAACGGCTGGCTGGTCGATTTTTTCGGTGGCAAGGCTTTGGTCAAACGTGTGCTCCATGCGCTCTCAAATCCACCGGAAGCCGCAGCGATGCGCGCCAATGCCCGGCAAAGCGCACAGGCGTATTCGACGGAGAAAGGCGTCGCGGGGTATATGGAATGGATTGAACGGCTGTGCGGGCCTGTTTGATCTGGCGTAGGGGCGGTATTTTGTCGCTCGTTTGTGGCGTAAACGAATCAGCGCGGTCGGCTCACGCGCCGTACTGAGCCCGACCTCATCAGCAACTGGTACTTCGACACCTACAAGGGCGGCGGCGCCTGCCAGAAGGGCATCGGCAATCTCACCAGCAAGAGCGACCTCGGCACCTATGCCTACCCGACGAGCGGCGGCAGCAGCGTCCGCCCGCACGCGGTGACAA
>WRJU01000100.1 GCA_009778425.1 Pseudomonadota bacterium | reverse complement strand
TCCAGCATGGGCTGGATCAGCGAGGCTTGCAGGGAAACCAGCTCTTGCACGTCCTTGGTGCCCAGCAGCGCCTTGGTGTTGGAGACGCTGTCTTCAAGCACGGAACGGGCGGTGTTGAGGTTGAGGGCGGCCAGGCGCTCGGCGTTGGCAAAGGCGCTGTTGGTCAGACTCAACAGGGTTTCGATGTTGGCCTTGTTAGAGGCGGCGAATTGATCGGGATTGAATGTAGTCATCGGTGTCTCCTGATGTAAACGGTGTGAAAAGGGAACTGCAAGATACTGCTCTACTGCTGAGTTTGGGGAGATGACGGTATGTCTTTTGTATTGCTGCATAGCAACATTTTTGCGTATTGTAAGCCGTGAAATCTGGATGTCAATAGTTTTTTGCGTACCACGCAAGAAAAATTTCACAGAGGCTTTCATATCTGGTCCGTTCCTCTTCCGAGAAGCAGCAGAAAATCACTTCCCGGATACTTGGCAGGCGCACCAGCGCCTCCCGCACGGCGCGGAGCGCGCATGGGGCGGCCAGATCGGGCGGATAGCCGTAGACTCCGGTGCTGATGCAGGGAAAGGCGACGGTTTCCAGTCCGGATTGGGCGGCGAGTTCCAGCACATGGCGATAGCTGGCGGCGAGCAGTGCCGGTTCGCCGTGTTTGCCATCGCGCCAGACGGGGCCTACGGTGTGGATGACGTGCCGGGCGGGAAGCCGGAAGCCGGGAGTGATTTTGGCTTCACCCGTAGCGCAGCCGTTCAGGGTGCGGCAGTAATCCAACAACTCCGGCCCGGCAGCGCGGTGAATGGCTCCGTCGACCCCGCCTCCGCCCAGGAGGGTGTTGTTGGCGGCGTTGACGATGGCATCGACGGCTAGTGTCGTAATATCGGCGCAAATGGCGCGTAAGGTGGCTGGCATGATGGGATTGAGACCGAAAGCGCGAAATGCTTTATTGTCTCGCGTTTATCGGAAAGGATGAATGGTGAAGGCGATGGGAAGGCGGGCGATGTGGCGGATTTTGGCGATGGGAATGTTCTTGGCGGCAGCGGGCGCGGCGAACGCGCAGACGCATCGGACAAGCCTGGAAGCGGGCAAACATCGCATCGAGGTCGAAGTGGCTACCGATGAGCCGACGAGACATCTTGGGTTGATGTACCGGAGCCATCTTCCTTCCGATCAGGGCATGTTGTTCGTATACCCGTCTTCGATCCGTATCTGCATGTGGATGAAAAACACCTTGATTCCGCTGTCGGTGGCGTTTCTCGATGAAGAGGGGCGCATTCTCAATATCGAGGACATGACTCCGCAGAGCGAGGAGTCCCATTGTTCGGTGAAGTTGGCACGCCATGCGCTGGAGATGAATCGGGGGTGGTTCGCCGGGCATGGGGTGAAGGCGGGCGACCGGATCGAGGGCGTGAAATCCTTGTCCGCGAATTAGGGCGGCTTTCTTCGCGCTCATCCAGCCATTGTTGGGCGGAATGGGTGGGGATAATGCCCCAAATGCCGTTTTGTGCCTTCGCCATTCCCGGCGCGGCATGTGAGGCATGGGGCCAGCCGTGGCAGAAGACAGCGACGAAGACAAGACAGAACCAGCATCAGGCCGACGATTACAACAGGCTCGCGAAGAAGGGCAGGTTCCGCAGTCGCGCGAACTCCAGACCTTCCTGGTGACGGTGACGGGGGCGCTTTTTCTCTGGATGCTCGGCAGTTGGATGGGGGATCGGCTGCTGGGGTTGCTGCGGCGCGGTTTTTCTTTTGATCGTCATCTGGCGTATGAGACGAATACCCTGGTACTCATTGAATGGGTGCAAGACGTCTTCGGTGGAGCCTTGCTGACGCTGATGCCGCTTTTCCTCGCACTGATGGTGGCGGCGCTGGCCGCTCCGGTGATGCTCGGCGGCTTGCTGTTTGCGCCCAAGGTGTTGGGGCTGAAACTCGACAGGCTCAATCCGCTCAAGGGCTTCAAGCGCATGTTTTCGCTGCATGGGCTGGCCGAAATGCTTAAGGCGATCATGAAGGCGGCGTTGATTGGAGGGGTTGGCGCAACGGTATTGTGGCGCTACCGCGATCACCTTTTCGATTTCATGAAAGAGCCATTGCTGATTGCGATTGGCGATTTTGCCTCGTCGGTGTCCTGGATTGCGCTGCTGATCGTTGCCAGCCTTGGGTTGCTCGCGCTTTTCGATGTGCCGTTCCAGTTGTGGCAGTACCACAAGAACCTGCGTATGTCGAAAGAAGAGGTCAAGCGCGAGAACAAGGAACAGGAAGGCGACCCGCACGTCAAGGGACGCATCCGCTCGATGCAGCGCGAAATGGCGCGTCGGCGGATGATGTCCGAGGTTCCCAAGGCCGATGTGGTGGTGACAAACCCGGCGCACTTTTCGGTGGCCTTGCGTTACGACGCCTCGCGCATGTCCGCGCCTATCGTCGTGGCCAAGGGGCGCGGCGAACTGGCGCTGAAAATCCGGGAAATTGCCCGCGAACATCATGTGGCCCTGCTGGAAGCGCCTCCGCTTGCCCGCGCGCTCTATGCACATTGCGAACTGGAACAGGCGATTCCCGCCGCGCTGTTTACCGCTGTGGCCGAGGTGATGGCTTACGTTTACCAGTTGAATGAGGCGATGAAAAACGACTTGCCCACGCCGCAACCGCCTGTCGACCTGCCGGTTCCCGCCACGCTCGATCCCGGCCCGCCTCCGGAAGATTGACCCATGACAACGAATGCGAGTACGCCCCGGCATGGCTAACGAAATCGCCCTGAATCTGCGCCGGTTTTTGACACCCGCGAACCTGCGCGCGCTGGCAGCGCCGATCCTCATCATCATGGTACTGGCGATGATGGTGCTGCCGCTGCCGGTGTTCCTGCTGGACGTGTTTTTCACGTTCAACATCGCCATATCGGTGATGGTGATGATGGTGGCGATGTATGCGCGCCGCCCGCTGGATTTTTCCGCGTTCCCCACGGTGCTGCTCGTCACCACGCTGTTGCGGCTCTCGCTCAACGTGGCTTCCACCCGCATCGTGCTGCTTCACGGGCATGGAGGGTCGGACGCCGCAGGCAAGGTCATCGAGGCGTTCGGGCAGTTCATCGTGGGCGGCAATACTGCCGTGGGCATCGTGGTGTTCGTGATTCTCACCATCATCAATTTCGTGGTCATCACCAAGGGCGCGGGACGGATTGCGGAAGTGAGCGCGCGTTTCACTTTGGACGCGATGCCGGGCAAGCAGATGGCCATCGACGCGGATTTGAACGCGGGCTTGATCGACGAGAAAACCGCCAAGCTGCGCCGCAAGGAAGTGGCGCAGGAGTCCGATTTCTTCGGGGCGATGGACGGCGCTTCCAAGTTCGTGCGGGGGGACGCCATCGCGGGCATCCTGATTTTGCTAATTAACATCCTGGGCGGATTGTTTGTAGGCGTCATCCAGCACGATATGGCGTTTCCCGACGCGGCGCACACGTACACCATCCTCACCATTGGCGACGGGCTGGTCGCGCAGATTCCATCGCTCGTCATCTCGGTAGCGGCGGGTCTGGTGGTTTCCAGGGTGGGCGACGATATGGACATCGGCGCGATGGTCATCAACCAGGTGTTTTCCAACACGCAGGTGCTCGTACTGACTGCCGTCATCGTCGGCGTGCTCGGCTTGATTCCCGGCATGCCCAACCTGGTATTCCTGCTCTTCGCCTCGTCGATCGGGGCGCTTGCGTGGAGGCGCAGCAAGCGGCAGGCGGGCGATGATGAGCCAACGCAGGAAGAAGAAGCGCAAAGCGCTGCCGAAGCGCGCGCCGCCGAAGCGCAGGAAGCGAGTTGGAACGATGTCGCCTCCGTCGACGTGCTTGGCCTGGAAGTAGGCTACCGGCTGATCCCGATGGTCGACAGGAGCCAGAACGGCGAACTGTTGCGGCGCATCCGAGGGTTGCGAAAGAAATTTGCACAGGACGTTGGCTTCCTGACCGCGCCCGTGCACATCCGCGACAATCTCGAACTCAAGCCCAACGCCTACCGCGTCACCCTCAAGGGGGTCGATGTCGGTACTGGCGAAGCCTTTCCCGGACAATTTCTGGCGATCAATCCTGGCCGGGTCGTAGGGCCGCTGCCTGGGCGGGAAACCATCGACCCCGCGTTCGGGTTGCCCTCATACTGGATCGACAACACTACCCGCGAACAGGCGCACGCACTCGGCTACACGGTGGTCGACGCCAGCACCGTGGTAGCCACGCACCTCAACCAGGTCATCCTCGGGTACGCCTCCGAACTGCTGGGCCGTCAGGAAACCCAGGCGCTGCTCGACCACATCTCGAAAGAAGTCCCCAAACTCGTCGAAGACCTCGTCCCCAAACTGCTGCCGATCTCCATCGTGCAGCGGGTGTTGCAAAACCTGCTGGCCGAGGAAGTCAACATCCGCGACATGCGAACCATCATCGAAGTGCTGGCCGAATACGCCCCGCGCACACAGGATGCCACCGAACTCACCACGCGGGTACGCGAAGCGCTTGGGCGCGCCATCATCCAGATGTTGTTCCCAAACAATGCCGAAGTGCAGGTCATAGCGCTCGAACCGGGGCTGGAGCGCATCCTCTT
>WRJU01000099.1 GCA_009778425.1 Pseudomonadota bacterium | reverse complement strand
CGAGCAGGCGGATGACGATTTCGCGGTCGGAGAACGATGTGTAGTTGTAGGGGACTTCACGCAAACGCTGGTTCATCGCGGCGGAGCAGGAACGAAGGAACCCCGCATTCTAACGAATGAATGCACAACAAGGCGCATCTATCGGAATGTAGGTCGCGTCTCAGTTTGAAGCTGGTCAGGGCGTAAAAATTTTCGACACTTGTCTGGATGAAAAATTTTTGCAAACTGCATATTTTAATTCAATACACCAAGAAATGTCAAGCCTGTTGCTTATTTATTTCAAACGTTTGTCATAAATACAGTACCCTTAAAATGTGTAAATTTTGTCGACATTCTTTATTCAAAATAATCAAAGTGTTAAGGGTTGTTCAAGACCGACAAAATTGCTGGATTCCGTCTCCGCCAGAGCATCAAAATCAAAAATGCCGCTGAAAACTTCCAGCGGCGTTTTTGACTCCGGAATCCGAAGAGCTTACGGATCACTCAAACTCGATGATGACCTCATCCACCGACAGGCTTGCGCCCGGTTGGGCGACAATTTTTTTCACTTTGACGTCGTGCTCGGCTCTGAGGATGTTTTCCATCTTCATGGCTTCGATGACGACGAGTTTTTCGCCGGCTTTGACTTCCTGACCTTCTGTGGCCGCAACTTCGCGCAGCAGACCCGGCATCGGGGAGATGAGGAATTTGGAGAGGTCCGGCGGCGCTTTCTCCGGCATGAGCGAGAGCAGGTAGGCGGCTCGCGGCGTCATCACGATAGGCGCGATCTGAAGGCCGAAGTGGGAGATGCGGTAGGTGATGCCATGCCGTTCGAGTTGCAGGCAGATCGGCTGGCCGTTGACGGTGCCGGTAAGCAACTGGTCGCCAAAGCTCCAGTCGGAGACGATGTCGTAGGTCTTGTCGCCGTGGGTGATGGACATGCCGCCCTTGGTGTGCGTGGCAACGAGCGGGTAGTACTTGCCATGTATCACGGCGACCCAGTCGCTCGTCACTTTGCGACCAAAGCCCGGATGCTGGCCGCTGATCTTCATGACGCGATGGATGTAGCGCAGACGGGCAAAGGCAGCGATGGCGGCAAGTAGGGCAGGGTCGTCGTGCGGAACCATCGAGGAGTCGAACCCGTCGGCGTATTCTTCGGCGATGAATCCGGTGTTGAAGACCCCGGAGATGAAGCGCGGGTGCTGCATCAGTGCGGCCTGGAATGGGATGTTGCAACTGATGCCCCGGATGACGAAGCCGTTGAGCGCGTCGCGCATGCGCTCGATGGCTTGCTCGCGCGTGGCGCCGTGCACGACGAGCTTGGCGATCATCGAGTCGTAGTGCATGGAGATTTCGCCGCCCTCAAAGACGCCGGTGTCGACCCGCACGGATTTGCTCTCGGGCGGGGCGCGGAATTTGACGAGGCGGCCCGTGGAGGGCAGGAACCCACGGAAGGGGTCTTCCGCGTTGATCCGGCATTCCATCGCCCATCCGTTGATTTTGACGTCTTTCTGGGCAAAGGCGAGCGGCTCCCCGGCGGCGACGCGGATCATCTGTTCGACGAGGTCCAGCCCGGTGATGTATTCGGTGACGGGGTGCTCTACCTGGAGACGGGTGTTCATTTCCAGGAAGTAGAAACTTTTATCCGCGCCAACGACGAATTCCACCGTACCGGCGGATTCGTATTGCACGGCGCGGGCGAGCGCTACGGCCTGTTCTCCCATCGCCTTGCGGGTGGCGGGGTCGATGAAGGGCGAGGGCGCTTCTTCGACGACTTTCTGGTGACGGCGCTGGATCGAGCATTCGCGCTCGTTCAGATAGACATAGTTGCCCTGGGAGTCGCCGAGAATCTGGATTTCGATGTGGCGCGGTTCCTGGACGAATTTCTCGATGAAAACGCGATCATCGCCAAAGGAGTTCCTGGCTTCATTGACACAGGAGGAGAAGCCTTCATGGGCTTCCTTGTCGTTCCAGGCTACGCGCAGGCCCTTGCCGCCGCCTCCGGCAGAGGCTTTGATCATGACGGGGTAGCCGATCTTCTTGGCGATCTCTACCGCTTCGTCGGGACCGGAAATGGCGTCGTTGTAACCGGGAATGGTGTTGACGCCCGCTTCAGCCGCGAGTTTTTTCGACTCGATCTTGTCGCCCATCCTGGCGATGGAGTAGTGCTTCGGGCCGATGAACTTGATGCCTTCTTCTTCAATGCGGCGGGCAAATTCTTCATTCTCGGACAGAAAACCATAGCCGGGATGGACGGCTTCCGCGCCGCTGTCCTTGCAGGCGGCGATGATCTTGTCCATCACCAGATAGGATTCTTTGGACGCCGAGGGGCCGATAAAGACGGCTTCGTCGGCCATTTGGACGTGGAGCGAGCGCCGGTCGGCCTCGGAATAGACGGCCACGGTCTTGATGCCCATGCGGCGGGCGGTCTTGATGACGCGGCAGGCAATCTCGCCACGGTTCGCAATCAAAATTTTCTTGAACATTGCTTTGTTCTCCCCGGCATCAGAGCGGAATGTTGCCGTGCTTGCGCCACGGATTTTCTAGTTTCTTGTCCTTGAGCATCGTCAGCGAGCGGCAGACGCGGCGGCGTGTCTCGTTCGGCATGATGACATCGTCGATGAACCCTCTGGCACTGGCCACGAAGGGGTTGGCGAAGCGGGATTTGTATTCGGCTTCGCGGGCGGCGAGTTTTTCCGGGTCGCTCTTTTCTTCGCGGAAGATGATCTCCACCGCGCCCTTGGCGCCCATGACCGCGATTTCGGCGGAAGGCCAGGCAAAGTTGACGTCGCCGCGCAGGTGCTTGGAGGACATCACGTCATAAGCGCCGCCATAGGCTTTGCGGGTAATGATCGTTACCTTGGGAACTGTGCACTCGGCGAAGGCGTAGAGGAGCTTTGCGCCGTGCTTGATGATGCCGCCGTACTCCTGCGCGGTACCGGGCAGGAAGCCGGGAACGTCCACGAAGGTGATGATGGGAATGTTGAAGGCATCGCAGAAGCGCACGAAGCGCGCGGCTTTGATGGAGGATTTGATGTCCAGGCAACCGGCCAGCACCATCGGCTGGTTGGCGACGATGCCCACGGGCGAGCCCCCCATGCGGGCGAAACCGACGATGATGTTCTTGGCGTAGTCGGGTCCCAGCTCGAAGAAGTCGCCATCATCGATCATTTTGATGATGAGCTCCTTCATGTCGTAGGGCAGGTTGGGATTTTCCGGCACAAGGGTGTCGAGCGAGTAATCCAGGCGGTCGACGGGGTCAGTCACGGGCAACAGGGGAAGCGGCTCGCGGTTGGATGATGGGATGAAGCCGATCAAGCGGCGGGTCATCATGAGCGCCTCGACGTCGTTCTCGAAAGCGAGATCCGCTACGCCGGACTTGGTGTTGTGCGTGACGGCTCCGCCCAGTTCCTCGGAGGTGACTTCTTCATGGGTCACGGTTTTTACCACGTCCGGGCCGGTGACGAACATGTAGGAGGAATCTTTCACCATGAAGATGAAATCGGTCATAGCGGGGCTGTATACCGCGCCACCGGCGCAGGGACCCATGATGAGCGAGATTTGCGGAATCACGCCGGAGGCGAGCACGTTGCGCTGGAAGATTTCGGCGTAACCGGCCAGCGAGGCCACGCCTTCCTGGATGCGCGCGCCGCCCGAGTCGTTGAGGCCGATGACGGGCGCGCCGACTTGTATCGCGTGATCCATGATCTTGCAGATTTTTTCTGCGTAGGCTTCGGAGAGCGCACCGCCGAAGACGGTAAAGTCCTGCGAGAAGACGAATACCAGGCGGCCATTGATCGTGCCGTAGCCGGTCACGACCCCGTCGCCGGGAATCTTCTCGGCTTCGTCCATGCCGAACTCGGTACAGCGGTGTTCCTTGAATGTGTCCCACTCCTCGAAACTGTCTTCGTCGAGGAAAAGTTCAATCCGTTCGCGGGCAGTGAGCTTGCCTTTTTTGTGCTGGGCATTGATGCGCCTTTCTCCGCCGCCAAGACTGGCTTGGGCGCGTTTTTCTTCCAACTGCCTGATAATTTCTTCCATGAAATATCTCCTTGATTGCAATTTTTGCGAAGCGAAGTCTTCGCTTATGTTTATCCGTTCAAAAAACACAGTAGTTCGCGCGCCGCCGCCGACGGTGTCGTGCGGCCTTCTTCCACCGCCGCGACGAATCCCGGCAATTCTGCCCTGACTCGCGGGTGTTCGCGGAAACGATGTTTGAGACTGGCGTCGATGAGTTCCCACATCCAGGTGGCGGCCTGGTGTTTGCGGCGGGCGGCGAGTTCGCCGCTGGCGGTCAGGGTGTCGCGGTAGCGTTGGACGGTGTCCCAGAATTCGACGATGCCGTCTTTTTTGAGCGCCGACAGGGTGAGCACGGGAACCGGCCAGTTGGGGCTCATCGGGCGCAGCATGTGTAGCGCGGTCTTGATGTGCGAGCGCGCCCTTTGTGCGGCGGCCGGATCGATGTCGGCCTTGTTGATGACGATGAGGTCGGCCAGTTCCATGACGCCTTTTTTGATGGCCTGCAATTCGTCGCCCGCGTTGGGCAGTTGAAGCAGGCAGAACA
>WRJU01000098.1 GCA_009778425.1 Pseudomonadota bacterium | reverse complement strand
TCGACGCCCAGTTTTTCGGCTTCTTCCATGATGTTGAGCGCGTAGGAAGGGGTGCAGCACATGGCGTCCGGGGCGAGGTCCTGCAGGAGCATGACTTGTTTTTGTGTCTGCCCGCCGGACATCGGGATGACCGTCATGCCGAGAGTCTCGGCTCCGCCGTGCAGCCCCAGACCGCCGGTGAAGAGGCCGTAACCATAGGCGTTATGCAGCCGGTCGCCCGGCTGGAGACCTGCGGCGGCAAGGCAGCGCGCGCCCATCTGCCCCCAGTTGATGAGGTCCCGCCGCGTATGCCCGACTACGATGGGCTTGCCGGAAGTGCCGGAAGAAGCATGCAGCCGGATGACCTGATCGCGAGGTACGGCAAACATCCCGTAAGGGTAGTTGTCGCGCAGTTGTTCTTTCTTGGTAAACGGCAGCAGCTTGACATCGGCGAGCGTCTGGATGTGGTGCGGCTTGACTTCCAGTTCGTCCATCGCTTCGCGATAAAACTTCACCGTCTCGTAACAGCGGGTCACCATATCCTGAAGGCGGCGCAATTGCAGGGCCTTGAGTTCTTCGCGGGGAAGCGTTTCGTTGTCGATGTCGAAAATCATGATGAGCGAACCTTGGAGCGAGCGGAAGCAGTGGAGGAGACGGAGAATTTGTAATAATAACTTCCACCGGGGGAAGTTGCGACCACCCCGCTCCTTGTCATAGAGGGGAGTGTTGGCTTCGCCGCTTCGTCACCCACCAGAGCAGCCCGCCGAAGAGGAAGGCGGCGGTGATGGTGGATACCACGGCGGCTTGCCAGAAACCGGACGCGCCTTGCGGCTCGGGGGCGAGAAAGGCGAGCCAGTAGCCAAGCCCCAAGCCGAGCCCCCAGAAGCAGCCGAGGTGGATCAGCAGCGGCACGAAACTGATCTTGTAGGCGCGCAACGCAAAGCAGGCGACGGTCTGTATGGCGTCGAAAAACTGGTAGAGCACGATATAAAGGGCAAGGGCGGCGGCGATTTCCGCGACTTTCGGGTCTTCAGTGGCGAGCCAGGCGATGTGCGTACGCAGCCATAGCATCGCGGCGGCGAGGACGACCGAAAAAGCACAGGCGATTTTCAGCCCGGCAAAAGCGTAGCTGCGCGCAAGCGCCTCGTTGCGAGCGCCGACCGATTGCGCCACCTGGGCGGCGGTAGCGATGCCCAGGGACAGCGGCAACATGTAGACGAAAGCGGAAAGATTGGCGGCGATGCGATGCCCGCTGACCGTCTCCGCGCCCAACCGGGCGATGAAGATGGCCATCAGGGTAAAGGCGCTGACTTCCACCAGAAACGAAAAGCCAATCGGGACGCCGAGGCGCAAGAGTTCCTTTTGCGCCTGCCAGCGCGGGGTTTCCCGGTGCGCGAATATCTGGAAGGGGGCAAAGCGAGAGGAGTTCTTCAGCAACCAGAAGCACAGCCCAAAGCTCGCCCAACTGACGATGACCTGTGATAATCCCGCGCCCACCGCGCCGAGCGCGGGTAAACGGAAATGCCCGCCGACGAGGCACCAGGCCAGCACGATATGGCCGAGGGTTTCGAGCAAGGCGATGAGCATCAGCGGGCGTGGTTGCCCCAGCGCGGTCGCCGTGGCGTGAAAAGCGCGATAACCAAGCGCGGCGGGCAGAGACAGGGTGAGCAGGCGCATGTAACTGGCAGCGATGTTTTCGACATCGGGTTCGAGCCGCGCGGGCGCGAGCAGCCAGCGGGGATTGATAAGCAGCGCCGCGCCCAGCAGGGTGAGCAGTCCCGCGAGCCATAGCCCCTGCCGCATGTCCGAACCGATCCGTTCCCGTTCCCCGGCCCCGTAATGCTGACCAACGATGGGGGCGAGCGCCTGCAACACGCCGCCCAGACTCAACGCCAGCGTGGCGTAAAGCCCGGAACCGACCGCGACGGCGGCCAGATGCTGTGTGGAATGGCGGCCAACGATTACCGTATCGGCCACCATCATGCCGATGGAAACGAGCTGCGCCACCAGCACCGGCCAGGCGTTTTTGAGGATGGGCCGAACGGGATGGCAGGAATGGGAAGTACGCGGCATCAAGGCGAGGGGGAACAGGGTGCGGGTGGAGGAGAGGTGCTGCAAAAATCGAAATTATTTGATGACCGGACAAAGGGCGCAAGTTACCATCGCGCTAGTTTTGCTTCTTGTATAGCGCTCGCATGTCCAGCTTTCCTTTTCCTTTTGTCGTTTTTGAAGGGCTTTACGTCGTTCTCAATGTCGGGCTCATTGCCCGGTTTTACTTCGCCCTGCGTGGATCGGGAAGTTCGCGGACAGTTCGGGTCGGCCTCTGTTTGTTTGCCGTTCTGCTGGCGCTGGCCCTTCCCGTTTCTCGTGAGATGAATGAAAATTCCACTTGGGTCAAATCGGTTTCGTTTGTGGGAAATTACTGGTTCGCGTTCATGTATCACGCCTTGCTGGCGTGGGCGTTGCTCAGTATTTTCCGCCTCTTCAACCGATATTTTCGCTGGCTGGTTATCGCCAAAGAGGATAGGGTGCGCTGGCGTCACCGGAGTTGTGCAGGGATTGCCATAGTGGCTCTGGTGATGTGTATCGCTGGCTGGATCAACATGCAGTATCCGGTGGTGCGTGAAGAAAAGCTGCCCGTGCCCGTGAATGTTGCGCCGTTGCGGATCGTCGCGCTCTCCGATCTGCATCTTGGCCGTCTTGCCTCAAGCGGTTTCATGTCTAGCGTGGTTGATCGGATCGAGCCACTTTCGCCTGACATCGTGGTATTTCTGGGGGACATTATCGAACACAATTTTGCCCCTTCCGAGGTGCCCGCAGTGGCTGCCGTGCTGCAACGGCTCAAGCCTCGGCTCGGCATCTGGGGTATACCGGGGAATCATGAATATGCTATGGGAATGGGAGGGGTGACTGTAAAGCTGCTGAAGCAGATGGGTATCCAGATGCTCGTCGAAAAATGGGTGATACTTGGGGAGAAACCCGGTGAGAAGATTTTGCTCATTGGCCGCGGTGATTTTTCCTGGAGGCAGGCTCCCTTGCAAAAAGTTATCGCGAAGGTTCCTGAAAAAGATAAAGACGCACTGAAAATCTTGCTCGATCACCAGCCTGTTGACCTGGAAGGGGCGGAGAACGCGGGGGTTTTTCTGCAACTATCCGGCCATTCGCACAACGGGCAGTTTTTCCCGCTCAATTTCATCGTGCCGTTTTTGTTTGAAAACGCCTACGGCTATTACAGGCGCGGCCAGACGCATTATTGGGTGACTTCCGGCGTTGGCGCCTGGGGGCCGAGAATACGCACGAGCGGCCGGCCGGAAATCATGCTGATCGACCTGGTTCCCATGCTGACCGACCTGGCTCCGCAACCGGAGGCACAATGACGCGCCGCCGGGGCGGTTTGCTTCCTTGTTACTGGTTTTCCTGCGCGGGTTCCGAGCCTTCGGCGGGCGCGTAGCCGGAATCGAGCGCCGCAATGACGGCCTGAAAGGCTTCCTTTACCTGGGCTTCGTCATAGCCCATCAGCACTGCGTCTTCCAGCGCGTCCAGCGCGTACTGGCGCAGTTCTTCCATGTTTTCCTGCATTACTTTCAGCTTCTCGGTACAGGAAATCACGCTGCCGTCCGGACGCCGCCAGGGGTTTTGCGGCGAGCCGTAGGGGGCTGAAGGAGGGAGGCGTTCGGCATTCATCGCGGCGGGATTTTAGTGCATTTTCTAAGCCTTGCCTTATTTCTTTTTTTGTCCAGACACGCTTTGCTGCAAACAGAAGGTAGTGTCTCAGTTTGAATTTCATGCGTTGTAGGGGCGGCATTTTGCCGCCCGATGGACTACCCGACCCGTTCAAACGGTGTTCATTGCGGCATGCCTTGCGGGCGGCAGAATGCCGCCCCTACGAATCAAATTTCAAACTGAGACACTACCAAGCAGAATTTCTGTTTGACGGATTCCGTGTTACGGAACACAATATAGCATTGTTGTTCAGAAAAGGATGGATGCAGCGTGATTCACTCGTTTGCCTGTCTGGATACCGAATCGCTTTTTTATAGCTTGCCGGTGCCTCGGTTCAGGAACATTGAACGGGTAGCGCGGCGTAAATTGTTGCAATTGCATGCGGCGACCGATTTGGCTTGTCTGAGGATTCCACCCGGCAATCGGCTCGAAGCCTTGAAAGGGTGCCGCAGGGGGCTGCATAGCATCCGCATCAATGACCAGTGGCGTATCTGTTTTGCCTGGCGCAAGGATGCTGCGTATCAGGTTGAGATTGTGGATTATCATCAGGAGTAGAAAATGACAAAAACAAGATTTCTGGACGAGATTCATCCCGGCGAAATTTTGCTGGAGGAATTCATGAAGCCGATGGGTATCACGGCGCGTCAACTTGCGGCAGACATTGACGTTTCCCCGAGCCGAATCAGTGATCTTGTGCATGGCACACGGCCTATTACCCCGGATACCGCCCTACGCCTGGGGTTGTTCTTTGGCGTGGATCCGCGATTCTGGATGAATCTGCAAAACGAATTCGACATGCGCGTGATAACACGCGAAATGAAAGACAAAATA
>WRJU01000097.1 GCA_009778425.1 Pseudomonadota bacterium | reverse complement strand
ATTCAAGAGAATCTTCGTCGGAAGGTATGGGGAACTGCTGTGAGGCGTAGCGGAGTTCCCCGTACCGTTACAGCGGGAAGCCAAAGCAAGGAAGTGAGCCGCCTTGCCTTTTTTATAGATGAGAACTATTATCATTTGTGTTTTTGCCGGAAAGGAAGATTTTCCATGCGTTTCGTGCTCCCCTGCCCGTCTGACCGATTCAAAGCTGCATCTCCGCCTCTGTTGGCGCTTGCAGTCAGTCTTTTCGGATTGTTCGCCAGCCCAGCCGCATACGCTGTCCGGCCGTTTGTTACTGACGACGCCCGACTCGTCGATCACAAGGCTTGCCAGAGCGAGATAGCGATTCAAAGCGGGCGCGACAGTACCGAGTACCGGATACTGCCTAGCTGCAACTTCACCGGGAATCTCGAACTGACGCTTGGCGGCGCGCGCAGCAAGTACGACGACGGAGGAGTGCGCACCACGGACGTAGTGATTCAGGGCAAGACCCTGTTCAAGCCCCTGGAGACGAACGGCTGGGGTTGGGGGCTGTCGGTCGGCAACTCCCGCAATCCAGAGCTTCATCGTAGGGCAATTGCCAATTATTACGTCAATGTGCCGATGAGTTTCTCGTTCCGCGATGACCGCGTCGTGCTGCATGCCAATCTTGGCGGGTTGCGGGAGAAGGAATTTGATCGGTATCGCATGACTTGGGGCCTTGCCTCCGATATACAACTGAGCGAACGTACTTGGATGATTGCCGAAACGTTCGGCCAGAACCGGGGCAGACCGCTCTATCAAACCGGCTTCCGCTATGCGCTGGTGCCCAATCACGTCGAAATCGACACAGCTTACGGCAACCGGTTCGGCAGCAATACGAGAGAACGCTGGTTTGTCATCGGCTTGCGTTTGGTATCGTCGGCTTTTTTGCCGTAGCATCACGATAATGATCGCGGCAATGGCTGCCCAGGCCGAAAGCCTGTTTCCCAATGAGCCATATGCAATGCCGGATTGCCGTCCGGCATTGCATATTTCCCATTGGAATGACCATGAGTACCGAATTTTTGCTGAATTTCACCCCGCAGGAAGTGCGGGTAGCCATCGTCGAACAGGGCGTGGTGCAGGAGCTGCATGTCGAACGGCCCGCGAGCCGGGGTATCGTCGGCAACATTTACCTTGGTCGGGTCGTCCGCGTCCTGCCGGGCATGCAGTCCGCGTTCATCGACATCGGCCTCGAACGCACCGCCTTCCTGCACGTCGCGGACATCTGGAGCGAGCGCCAGAACAGCGATACGGCGCGTCCTATCGAAAAAGTCCTCATCGAAGGCCAGACCACGATGGTGCAGGTGCTCAAAGACCCCATCGGTACCAAGGGCGCGCGGCTGTCCACGCAAATCAGCCTGGCAGGACGACTGTTGGTCTATTTGCCGCAGGACAGCCACATCGGCATCTCACAACGCATTGGCGATGAATCCGAGCGCGAACAACTGCGCGAACGCCTGAGCCGCCTGATCTCGGAAGAACAATCGGGCGGCTTCATCGTCCGCACGATGGCGGAGAATGCCACCGATGAGGAACTGACCGCCGATATTGCCTACCTGCATAAACTATGGGGAGAAATTCTCCATGCCTCGGGGAACGCCGAAGCGCCACGTCTGTTGCACGAAGACCTGAGCCTCGTCCAGCGCATCCTGCGCGACCTGGTCAATGACGACGCAACGCGCGTGCGCATCGACTCGCGGGAAAATCTCGTGAAACTCCAGAATTTTGCCGCCGAATACACGCCCAAGGTTCTTCCGCTCCTGGAGCTTTACGTCAGCGACCGGCCGCTTTTCGAACTGTACAACGTCGAAATGGAGGTCCAGAAGGCGCTGGCTCGCCGCGTCGATCTGAAATCCGGCGGCTACCTCATCATCGACCAGACGGAGGCCCTGACCACCGTCGACGTCAATACCGGCGGGTTCGTGGGCGCGCGCAATTTCGACGACACCATCTTCAAGACCAATCTCGAAGCGGCCCAGGCCATCGCCCGCCAGCTCCGCCTACGTAACCTGGGCGGCATCATCATCATCGACTTCATCGACATGGACAGCGCCGAGCACCGGGAGATCGTGCTCGAAGAATTCCGCAAGGCGCTCAGCTACGATCACACCAAGGTGAGCCTCAACGGTTTCAGTACCCTGGGTCTGGTAGAAATGACCCGCAAGCGCACACGCGAGTCGCTGGCTCATCTGCTGTGCGAACCCTGCCCCACTTGCAGCGGGCGGGGCGAAATCAAAACCGCCCGCACGGTAGCCTACGAAATTCTCCGCGAAGTGCTGCGCGAAGCGCGCCAATTCAACGCCCGCGAATTCCGCGTACTGGCCAATCCCGAAGTCATCAACTTCTTTCTCGACGAAGAAAACCAATCACTGGCAATGCTCTCGGATTTCATCAGCAAGAAAATTTCGCTGCATGCCGAAGCAAGCTACACCCAGGAACAGTTCGACATCGTGCTGCTGTAGGGCTGCGCCCTGCCCGGAACCGGGCGTGAAACCGGCCATGCCCTGCTTTGGGATACGCGCGTGAGCGCAGGCTTCTATCTGCATGAAATGGCGCAAAGTTGGCAGTCAACACTGCTTACTTTCCGTTACATTCCGCTTGTTTCCGCAAAGGATTGAGCGCCGATGAGCCATGCAGCCCTCTTTACCCGCGAACCCGTCGTCAACAAAAAACGGGCCATCACTGCCAATCGGCTGATCGTGCATGGCACGAATACTGCCTCCGTCACCGAGGCTCTCAATGCCGCCAGCCAATACTGGCCTGAACAATATCCAGTATTTCTCAGCCTGGGCCGACTGGTTCCAACCCCCGATCTGCTGGATTGGCAAATCCCTCCCAACACGCATGTGGAAATACCGGCGCAAACGCTGGAGCACCCACGAACGCAGGCGCTTCTGCCCTTGCTCCAGGAGGCGGGGATTGGGGTCTGCTTGACGTGGTACACGCAAGGCGTGGCGCTTCCGCCAGACGTGAACTGGCGCTTCATCCTCATTGACGGGCGCAAAAACCCAAGCCCCTATGGCGCGCCGGGGCTGAGCCTGGCCTGGGGATTGCCTGATGTAGCAGCCTTCAAACAGGCTGTCGCCAACGGCTACGATGGTGGGTCGGGGTGGTTTTTCCTCAATGGCAACCCACCAGCGAAGGAACTGGCCGCCAACCACGCGCAGATCATCCGTTTACTCAACCTGGTGCGCAACAACGGAGAAATCCGCGAGATCGAGAATGTACTCAAGCAGGACGTAGCCCTGTCCTACAAACTGTTGCGTTATATCAACTCAGCGGGATTCGGGCTGATGGTCGAAGTTCAGTCCTTCCGCCACGCGGTGAGCATCCTCGGTTACGACAAGCTCAACAAGTGGCTATCCCTGCTCCTGGTAACGGCCAGCCGCGACCCCGGCGCGCCGGCGATGATGCAGACCGCCATTGCCCGAGGACGGTTCATGGAACAGATCGGCGCGCATTTCCTTGATGAAGCGGGCTGCGAGAACCTTTTCATCACAGGCGCTTTCTCGATGCTGGGCATCCTGCTCGGCGCCTCGATGCAGACGATACTCGACGAAATGCTGCTACCGGAACCTGTCATCGACGCCCTGCTCTATGATCAGGGCGACTATGCGCAATTCTTGCGCCTGGCGCGCGCGTGCGAGAGTTTCGATTCGAACGCGCTCATCCAGGCGGCAAACGACTTGCAGCTTGTCCCGGAACAGATCAACCAGGCACAACTCGCAGCACTCAGTTTCGCCGACAGCCTGCAAGCCTGAGATCGTCCGCAATTGGAGGAGCGAAAAAAAAGCCGACAATCCCTGTCGGCTTTTACTGTTGGCGGAAAACGCGCTTACTTCAGCGACAGAATCCAGGTGACAAGCCTCTTCGCCTCTTCGGGGTTGACCGTCGTATTGGGAGTCATCGGCACTTGACCCCACACCCCAACACCGCCTTTGATCACCTTTTCGGACAGACCGGCAACGACATCTTTCTGTCCGGCGTACTTGGCGGCAACTTCCTTGTAAGACGGGCCGATCAGTTTGGCGTCAATCTTGTGGCAGGCTATGCAGCCCTTGGCTTTCATCAGGGGTTCTTCGTCGGCGGCAAAAGCTGACGCGGAAAAAAGAAGACCCGCAGCAAGCGTGATAGAAATCAATGCTTTCATCATTGCTCCTTCAAAATGAATGTGATATTGGCAGAACGATATTACGTTATTTGCGTGTTTTTGCCTACTATCAAAAGGTATCAGAAAGTATCAGTCATTCCGGTATTATTCCGGCGCTACGCGCCCCTCTGTCACTTGTGGAAGAGGCATATACCCTCAGTTCCTGCCGATAGTGCAACAAGACCTGTGCGCAAAAGTGTATGATATGTGTACTTAAACGTTGCGGGCAGTAATGAGAGCATCGGGGTTTCTGGCCTGGAGTCGTCAAACGTGAGTTTTTTCGGTCACTTTTTCTCTTTTTTCCGCAGGAAATCCCTGCCTGAACGCATCGAGAATCAACTGGAGGAGCGCC
>WRJU01000096.1 GCA_009778425.1 Pseudomonadota bacterium | reverse complement strand
TGTTCGATGTGCTCCATGATGCCGCCGATGATGATTTCTTCTCCATCGGAGAGAGCGTCAACGTCGACTTCGGTAGCATCGTCGAGGAAGCGGTCGAGCAGAACCGGGGACTCGTTGCTGACCTTGACCGCTTCACGCATGTAGCGCTCGAGGTCTTTTTGTTCATGGACGATTTCCATCGCCCGCCCGCCCAGGACGTAGGAAGGCCGGACGACCAGCGGATAACCGATTTCAGCGGCCAGGCGCATGGCCGCTTCAGTGGTGCGCGCAGTGCGGTTGGGCGGCTGGCGCAGGCCGAGATCGTTCAGGAGTTTCTGGAAACGCTCGCGGTCTTCGGCAGCGTCGATCATGTCCGGGCTGGTTCCAATGATGGGAACGCCGTTTTCCTCCAGCGCGCGGGCGCGTTTCAGGGGAGTCTGCCCGCCAAACTGGACGATGACGCCGACGGGTTTTTCGACATGGACGATTTCCAGGATGTCTTCCAGGGTAATCGGCTCGAAGTACAGGCGGTCGGAAGTGTCGTAGTCGGTGGAGACGGTCTCAGGGTTGCAGTTGACCATGATGGTCTCGAAGCCGTCTTCCCGTAGCGCCAGCGCCGCGTGTACGCAGCAGTAGTCGAATTCGATGCCTTGCCCGATACGGTTCGGCCCGCCGCCGAGCACCATGATTTTCTTGCGGTCGGTGGGCCGGACTTCGCATTCTTCCTCGTAGGAGGAATACATGTAGGCGGTCGTGGTGGCGAATTCGCCCGCACAGGTGTCGACCCGCTTGAACACGGGACGCACACCGAGCGTGTGCCGCGCCAACCGCACCGCCGTTTCCGTGCTGTTGAGGAGATTCGCCAGACGGCGGTCGGAAAAACCCTTGCGTTTCAGTTCCCGAAGCTCATCTTTGGTTAGCGCCTTGAGCGAACGGCCAGCGAGCGCCTTCTCACTGATGATGAGGTCTTCGATCTGGGCGAGGAACCACGGGTCGATCCCCGTAAGCTGGTTGATCCTCTCCTGGCTGTAGCCTTCGCGGAAGGCTTGCCCCACGTACCAGATACGCTGCGCGCCGGGATTGCCGAGTTCGTGTTCCAGGTCTTCATGGTCGGTTTCGATTTCATCCAGCCCGTATGCGCCCACTTCCAGTCCGCGCAGGGCTTTCTGGAAGGTTTCCTGGAAGGTGCGGCCGATCGCCATGACTTCGCCCACGGATTTCATCTGTGTGGTCAAGCGGTCGTTGGCCTGGGGGAATTTCTCGAAGGCGAAACGCGGTACCTTGATGACGACGTAGTCGATGGTCGGCTCGAAGGAAACCGGCGCAGCTCCGCCGGTCATGTCGTTCTTGAGTTCGTCAAGCGTGTAGCCCACGGCAAGTTTGGCCGCAACCTTGGCGATCGGGAAACCCGTGGCCTTGGAAGCCAGCGCGGAGGAGCGCGACACCCGTGGGTTCATCTCGATCACGACCATGCGCCCATCCTTGGGATCGATCGCGAACTGCACATTCGAGCCGCCGCTATCCACGCCGATTTCGCGCAGGATGGCAATCGAAGCGCTACGAACGAGTTGATATTCCTTGTCGGTCAGGGTCTGCGCAGGAGCAACGGTGATGGAGTCGCCGGTATGCACACCCATTGGGTCGAGGTTTTCGATGGAACAGACGATAATGCAGTTGTCTTTTTTGTCGCGGATGACTTCCATCTCGATTTCCTTCCAACCCAGGAGGGATTCTTCGATCAGGAGTTCATTGGTGGGGCTGGCTTCCAGCCCGCGCTTGCAGACTTCGTGGAATTCCTCTGTGTTGTAGGCCACCCCCCCGCCCGTGCCGCCCAGGGTGAAACTGGGGCGGATGATGACCGGGAAGCCAATGCCGCCTTGCACCTGCAAGGCTTCTTCCATGCTGTGGGCGATGCCGGAGCGCGCGGAACCAAGCCCGATGCGGGTCATCGCGTCCTTGAACTTGAGCCGGTCTTCCGCTCTGTCGATGGCCGAGCGGGAAGCGCCGATGAGTTCGACGTTGTATTTTTCCAGCACACCGTGCCTGGCCAGGTCGAGCGCGCAGTTGAGCGCGGTCTGCCCGCCCATCGTCGCCAGGATCGCGTCCGGGCGTTCTTTTTCGATGATGCGCTCGATGACTTGCCAGGTGACGGGTTCGATGTAGGTCACATCCGCCGTGCCGGGGTCGGTCATGATCGTGGCCGGATTGGAATTGACCAGTACGACCCGGTAGCCTTCCTCGCGCAAAGCCTTGCACGCCTGCGCGCCGGAGTAGTCGAATTCGCATGCCTGGCCGATGATGATAGGGCCTGCGCCGATGATCAGGATGGTGTGGATGTCTGTGCGTTTGGGCATCTTTTGCCTCGGATAAAACAGGAACCACAGGGTCGTGCCACTGTGTTCCTTATGGATGCGAAATCAGCGGGAGGGGTTGAGAAGATTGATGAAGCGATCAAACAAATGAACCACGCCGTGCGGGCCGGGAACCGCGTCCGGGTAGCCCTGGAAGGAAAACGCGGGCGCGTCCGTGCGGGCAAGCCCCTGGATGGAACCGTCGAACAGCGACACATGCGTTACCCGCAGATTGTCCGGGACCGTGGCCGGATCGACCGCAAAGCCGTGATTCTGGCTGGTGATGATGACTTGCCCGGTATCGAGGTCTTTGACCGGATGGTTCGCACCGTGGTGGCCGAATTTCATCTTCAAGGTCTTTGCGCCGGAAGCCAGCGCGAGCAGTTGATGCCCCAGGCAGATGCCGAAGGTCGGCACACCCGCCGCTACGATTTCCCGGATTGCGGCGACCGCGTAGCCGCAGGGCGCGGGGTCGCCCGGCCCGTTGGAGAGAAAAACACCATCGGGCTTCATCGCCAGCACGTCGCGGGCGCTCGTCCCGGCAGGTACCACGGTCAGGCGGCAACCGCGCGAAGCGAGCGAGCGCAGCAGTCCGCGTCTGGCTCCAAAGTCAAACGCGACCACATGCCAGCGCGGCGCGTCTTGCGACCCGTAGCCTTCCCCGAGCCGCCATTCGCTCTGCATCCACTCGAAAGGCTCGGAAGCCGTTACCTCTTTCACCAAATCCACCCCGGCCAAGCCGGGGAAAGCGCGCGCGGCAGCAACCGCCGCTTCGGCATTCAGCGACTCGCCCGCGACGATGCAGCCCGCCTGTGCGCCTTTCTCACGCAACAAGCGGGTCAGCTTGCGGGTATCCAAACCGGCAATCGCCACGACGTTCTCGCCGCGCAACCAGTCATCCAGCTTTTGCGACATGCGGAAATTGCATGGCAGGATCGGCAAATCCCGGATGACGAGGCCAGCCGCTTGTACTCGCCCTGACTCCATGTCTTCGGCATTTATGCCGGTATTGCCGATGTGTGGATAGGTAAGCGTGACGATCTGTTTGCAATAGCTTGGATCGGTCAGGATTTCCTGGTAGCCCGACATGGCGGTGTTGAACACCACCTCGCCTACTGTGCTACCTGCCGCGCCGATGCCTTTGCCATGAAAAACCGTGCCATCAGCGAGCGCAAGAAGGGCTGGGGGGAAAGCAGTCACGAAAAACTCCCGGATGCGACAATGGCGGACAGGGCATAAACCCGCTTACATCTGCCCCATACACGCGAAAAACGGGACGGCTGTTGGCCGATCCCGTGCTAAACCGGTAGGATTCTAATGTTTTTGCACCTACAAGGCAAACCTGCTGTCGAGAAACCTGTTGTGAGCTATGCCAATTCACACATTCCGGCAAGTGCCCAACAGGGCGTACACCAGCATCTGGCGGAGCGGGTGCGTACCCATCTTGCCCATCCATTCCGCAAGCCGATTGCCGACGTCAGCCGCGCAGCCCGCGATCACGCTCTGGCGGGTTGGGATGGGCGCACGCCTCTGATTCTCGATGCCGGCTGCGGGGTGGGACACAGCACGATAGAACTGGCGCGCGCGTTTCCCGAGCATTGGGTGATTGGTGTCGATCAGTCGGAAGATCGCCTGCAAAGGCGCAAACCCTACCCCGAAGCGCTGTGGCCGACGAATATGGTCTTTGCGCGCGCCAACCTGGTCGATTTTTGGCGCTTGCTCGCCGATGACGGTGTGCGCTTGGCGCAGCACTATATTCTTTATCCAAACCCTTGGCCGAAAATCGGGCATCTTGGGCGGCGCTGGCCCGCGCACCCGGTGTTTCCGTTTATCCCGCGCCTCGGCGGCGTACTCGAATGCCGCAGCAACTGGCCGGTTTACATCGCCGAGTTCGCCCTGGCTCTGGAATTGGCGCTCGACCGCCGGGTCGTGTGGGAAGCGTTCGAGGCCGCGCGTACCCTGACGCCGTTTGAACGCAAATACCGCGATTCGGGGCAATCCTTGTACCGCTTGCGTGTCGATCTCGATGCGGCAGCAAAATCTTGAAGGCCGCATCAAAAAATTGCCGCACTTCCTCCGTTACAATGACGATCATCATCCAGACCTCATCCGGTGGCGGTTCGATGCTTCCCAGTTCCGACTTTTCCCCTTTGCTGCTCAGCGACGAAGAAATGGATGCCTTGGA
>WRJU01000095.1 GCA_009778425.1 Pseudomonadota bacterium | reverse complement strand
CCACATCGGCCTCCGGCAAACTCCCCACTGCGCCGACAAAGAACCGAACCAGCGACAGGCGATGACGGTACTTGAATGCGCGCACCAGCATATCCGCCGGGAAAACGTAGCCATACAACGCGCGGGTACTGTCAAACGCCGGAGGGTCGCGCAGGCAACGCCCGCAAAATTGCCCCTCCGGTGTGGGGCGCGCGCAACACGGGCAAGCGGGCGCGTCATGGCGCGGCAACTCGCCCGCGCAACCGCTGCACACGGGCATGCCCCCGTTTCCGCTTCCAACGGGAATCCCGCACAAACAACAGTCCGGCGGTATCAACGCATCGAGAAGGGATGACAGCAGCCTTGCCAAGGGTTGTTCCTGATTTGACTTGCTTTTGCCCGCTGAACGAGAATTGCGGCTTCCCCATTAAAGACCAAATTACGCGACATGACAAGCGAATCATCCGTCACGTTCTTCGCCGAACCTTCCCGATCTGCTCCGACGGAGCCTGCCAACGCTCGCTGGAAAATTGCCGACATCGAAGCCCTGTTCGCGCTGCCTTTCCTCGATCTGATGTTCCGCGCGCAGGAAGTGCACCGCGCCCATTTCAAGGCCGGCGAAGTGCAACGCTCGACCCTTCTCTCGATCAAGACCGGCGGCTGTTCCGAGGATTGCGGTTATTGTTCGCAGTCCGCGCGCCACCAGACGGGGCTGGAACGCGAAGCCCTGATGCCGCTCGACGAAGTGCTGGAACATGCCCGCGCCGCCAGGGAAAACGGCTCTTCCCGCTTCTGCATGGGCGCGGCCTGGCGCAACCCCAAGGAAAAAGACCTCGCCGCCGTCATCGACATGGTGAAGGAAGTCAAGAAACTCGGGCTGGAAACCTGCGTCACCCTCGGCATGCTGGAGGCGGAACAGGCCAAACGGCTCGCGGAGGCCGGGCTTGACTACTACAACCACAACATCGACACCGCGCCAGAGCGTTATGGCGAAGTCGTTACCACCCACACCTTGCAAGACCGGCTCGACACCATCGAAAAAGTGCGCGAAGCCGGGATCAACGTCTGTTCCGGCGGCATCGTCGGCATGGGAGAAGGCCAGGTGGGCCGTGCGGGTCTCATCGCCCAACTTGCCAACATGGAACCGCCGCCGGAATCCGTGCCCATCAACAAACTCATCGCTTTTCCCGGTACGCCGTTTGCCGACAGTGGCGCAATCGATCCCTTCGACTTCGTGCGCACCATCGCCGTAGCGCGCATCACCATGCCGGGAAGCGCCGTGCGCCTCTCGGCGGGGCGCGAACAGATGAGCGACGAATTGCAGGCGCTGTGCTTCATGGCCGGAGCCAATTCCATTTTCTACGGCGAACGGCTCCTGACCACGGGTAACGCCGACGCCGACGCCGACATGCGCCTTTTCGCCCGCCTCGGCCTCGTTTCCATCTGACCTGGCGGGCCGGGAGCCGACGCGTGGAGACACCCGACACGGCTGCGCCCCAGAGTTTCCGCCTGGATCACGCCCTGCTGCGCCGACGGCTCCGGCAGGCTGCCATGCGGGTCGGCGAAACCGACTCTGATTTTCTTGCCCGCGAAATCGCCCGCCGTATGGATGAACGGCTCGACCTCATTCGCATCGCCCCCCGCCGCATTCTCGACCTTGGTTGCGGCGCGGGTCACGACCTCGCGCGCCTCGGGGAGCGTTATCCCGACGCCATGCGAATCGGGCTCGACCTCATTGTCCCTTTCCGCGCGCGCGCGCGGCTTGCTTCGAATGCTTCGTCCAACCCCCTGCGCCGCCTGTTCGGCAAAAACTCGCCCGCTGTCGGCCTTGCCGCCGCAGAGGCCGTGCGCTTGCCGCTTCTCGAGGGTTCCGTTTCCCTCGTCTGGGCCAACCTGATGCTGCCCTTCATCGACGACCCCTTGCCCGTCTTCCGCGAAATGTGCCGGGTCATCGAGACCGGCGGGCTGGTCATGTTCTCCACCCTTGGGCCGGATACCTTGCGGGAACTGCGCGAGATTCTTCCTTCGCACACGGGCGAGCGCGTGCACCGCTTCATCGACATGCACGATCTGGGCGATGCCCTCATCGCTGCGGGTTTCTCCGATCCCGTGATGGACATGGAGATGGCTACGCTCACCTACGACAGCCTCGATGAGCTTTTCGCCGATCTGCGCGCCAACGCTGCCAACAACGCCGCCCTTGCCCGTCCGCGCGGCCTCTCCGGCCGCGCTGCCTGGGAGCAAGCCCGGGCGCGCTACGAACAACGTCGCCGCGAAGAATGCCTTCCGGTGACGATCGAGATCATTCAAGGCCACGCCTGGAAAACCGGGAGCGCGGAAAAGCAGCCGCAATCCGGGTCACGCCCCGATGGCCGCGCCGTCGTGCGTTTCCACCCGCCCCCGCGCGGATAAAACCTCTGAGTACTCAGGGAAACTCCCCGCCAGTAGAGTCAGAATGACTCGGATACGGGAGGGAAGTTTTGATTTATCTACAAATTTGCAACAATATATAATTATCAATAATAGGTAATTATGTATTTTATATTTTGTTTACGTGTTTTCCGATATTCTTTATTTGTAATAGTCTGTCGTGATTTTTTACACACTCTTTTATTGATTTATAAATATTTTTGAAAAATCAATAACATGCAATTCAGGCTCGTTTTTTGCTTAAAACATGGTGTCAGTTTGGCGTAATCTCACTGGAAGACAGCGCCAATCAAAGTAGTCTCGTTCTTAAAAAGGGTTCACCATGTCTAAACTACTTCTTTCTACTTCGCTTTTGGCATTGGGCGTCATATCCGCCGCGCCAGCTTATGCCAATCCCACTGAGGATGTGTTTCTTGGCATAGTGCGCGACACCACGAACGCCAAAAACTGGCAGGTGAAATATTTGGGTGGGGAGAATACCAACTGCAATGCTCAAAATTTATGCCGGTCGAATGAAACCTTTAATTGGGCAGCCCAACGAAGCTACAGCAATGGGATACTCAACACTTCGGGATACTCAACCGCGCAAAAGGTATCCAGTCTGGGTTACGAATGGAACAGCAATGTTCCCTGGATAAGTATCAACAAGGAAGGGTACTCGAAGAATGGTTACTATTCCTACGTGACAACGTATACCGAAGATTTCAGTGCGTTGGGTAGCTACCAGTCGATAGAGTTCAGCAAGTTGGACATCAACTATGTTTCGGATGACCATCTGCATGCCATCGTTATCAACGGGGTTGTATATAGCAGTTTCAATGCCGAGCATGAAGAATACCCCGGCTGGAAGCAAGACTATACGCATCTCACGCTGACCGATATTGCCTGGAACGTCGATGGCTCCAATACGATAGAGTTCATCGTTCACAATAACAACAGCAACTCCTGGGGTGATGGCGTCATCTACGATGGTCGTCCTAGCTCTTATTGGAACACGGATAATGCGACGGGATTCGCCGCTACGATTCAGGCGACTTATACCGCTACTACCATTCCCGAGCCGGAAACCTACGCGATGATGCTGGCCGGTCTCGGCATGATCGGCGCTGTCGTCCGCCGTCGCCGCAACAGGAGCCAGTGATTCGGTTGTCTGACGTTTCTTCCCGCAAGGGATGACTGAGAAGGGGGCGGAAGCCCCCTTCAGTTTTTTGGGGGGAATAACCTCCATTTTTGTTTTCTGGATTGACGGGGACTGCGTTCAACTAGCCCACTAACCGCGCAAATTGAGGCCGCAGCTTTTCCAGCGCAGCCTGAAAGCTCGCCAGCCGTTCGCGTTCCTGCGCTACGACAGCCGATGGGGCGCGGTCGACGAAATTCGCGTTGCCGAGTTTGTTTTGCGCCTTGGCAGCTTCGGCTTCGAGGCGGGCAATCTCCTTGCCCAGACGTTCGCGCTCGGCCTCGATGTCGACTTCAACCTTGAGCATCAGCCGCGTTTCTCCGACGAGCGCCACGGGGACGAGGGTTTTTTCGTCGATCTCGTCCACGATTTCGACCCCGGAGAGTTTGGCAAGTCCTTTGATGAGGGGCGCGAAAATTTGCAGGGTAGCCTTGTCCGCGCCCCCGGCGATGACGAGCGGCAATCTTTGAGCCGGGGAGATGTTCATTTCTCCGCGCAGGTTGCGGCAGGCGTGGGTGAGCGCCTTGAGTTCAGCCATCCGGGCTTCGGCGTCGTCGTCGATCAGCGTAGCGTCGGCCTCAAAAGCGCGGGCAAGCATGATGCTTTCCGTGTTTTTCTTCCCGGCCAGCGGGGCGACGGTTTGCCAGAGTTCCTCGGTGATGAAGGGGATGATCGGGTGCGCGAGGCGCAGCAGGGCTTCCAGAGTGTGCGCGAGGGTGTGGCGGGCGGTATCCGCCCCGGCTCCTTCAGCGGCCATTTCGATCTTGGCGATTTCCAGATACCAGTCGCAAAACTCGTCCCAGATGAAGTGGTAAAGCGCCTGCGCGAGCAGGTCGAAACGATACTCGGCGAAGTGTTGGTCAACTTCTTTCGATAGTTTCTGAAGCAGGCTGACGATCCA
>WRJU01000094.1 GCA_009778425.1 Pseudomonadota bacterium | reverse complement strand
GCATAGCCGGGACGCAGGATGTGCGCGTTTTCCAGGCCGGCGACGGAGTGGACAAAATCCAGTTGCACATCGTAGGGCAAGGAGGTGGAAATTCCGTTCGGATAAATTTCGTGCGTTTCCAGCCCCTCCGGTTCAAGGAAAATATGGTGGCTGTCGCGGCTGGCAAAGCGGTGAATCTTGTCTTCGATGGACGGGCAATAGCGCGGCCCGATGCCCTCTATCACGCCCGCGTACATCGGCGAGCGGTCGAGATTGGCGCGGATGATGTCGTGGGTGCGGGAGTTGGTTTGCGTCACCCAGCAGGGGAGTTGCGCCGGGTGCTGATCGGGGTGTCCCAGGAAGCTGAACACCGGCATTGGCGTGTCGCCGTGCTGTGTCGTCATTCCGGAAAAGTCGATCGTTCGCGCGTCGAGCCGGGGAGGCGTACCCGTTTTGAGCCGCCCTTGCGGCAGACCGAGTTCTTTCAGGCGTTCGCCAAGGCGGGGCGCGGGCGGGTCTCCGGCGCGGCCCGCCGGATATTGCGCCATTCCGACGTGGATGACGCCATTGAGAAACGTCCCGGCGCTGAGAACCACCGCTTGCGCCGTAAAGCGCAAACCGAGCTGGGTGACGACGCCGCAAACCCGTCCGGCTTCCACGATGAGGTCATCGACCGCTTGCTGGAAAAGCCAGAGATTGGGCTGATTTTCCAGCCTTCGCCGGATAGCCGCCTTGTAAAGCACACGGTCGGCCTGGGCGCGGGTTGCCCGCACTGCAGGCCCCTTGGAGGCGTTGAGGATGCGGAACTGGATACCCGCCTCGTCGGTTGCCGCAGCCATCGCCCCGCCAAGCGCGTCGACTTCCCTGACCAGATGCCCCTTTCCGATGCCGCCGATGGACGGATTACAGCTCATCGCCCCCAAGGTTTCGAGATTGTGGGTCAACAACAAGGTGCGGCAGCCCATGCGCGCTGCAGCCAGCGCGGCTTCGGTCCCAGCATGGCCGCCGCCGACGACGATGACGTCAAAATGAGCGGGGTGGTTCATATATCGTTCATTTGCGCTGTGCAGGTTTTGAGGTCTTGGACGATGCTCCCGAAGCGATCTTCCCTGCACTCAATCCACGCCATCATGCGCTGATAGAGCCACTCTGGTTCGGTACGAATCCGCCATCCGTTGACGCGCAAAAATACGTCGCAAGCGGCAAAAGCCACGCGCTTGTTGCCGTCTACAAATGGATGGTTGATGAGCAGACTTTCCAGCAGGGCGGCCGCTTCTTCAATAATGTCTTTGTAATAACCGGATTGCGGGCGAAATACCGCCGCTTCCACCGCCCCCATGTCGCGAAGGCCGGACGCGCCGCCGTAGCGCTGTAAAGAGGCCTGATGCAGAGCCAGAATTTCCGTGGAGGTCAGGTAATCCCTCACTTGGCAAGTTCCCGGTACAGGGAGTCGTACTGAACCATGCTGTCACGCATGGCCTGCATGACATGCAGACGAGGAGATTTGCCCTGCTTCTGTTCGATGTAGTCGCGCAAAGCCTCATCCACCAATGCCTGCAACTGCCTCCCTTCCTGTCCGGCGATTTTACGAAGCGCCGCCAGTACCTCCGGGTCTGCCTGGGTGGCAAATTTGACCTTCTTTTGTTCAACCGTCGTTTGCATGAAACACCTCTTATTTGAACACCCATCTTATCATGAAACGTCAAGAAATGTCATGACAGCAACCGGCGCGGCCTCAGTTCAGGCATGACCGCCGACGACGATGACGTCAAAACGGCTTAGGAGAAGCATCTTCAGTAGGACAGCAGCAAATTGGTGAAAGGCTGATTGTTCTTCCAGCGATAACCGGAGAAATCGCGCAGGTCTGTGGAAAGAATGCGGCCTTCTTCCAATTGCTCGGCTAAGATCACCAGCGAAGCATCTGCCAGATCCATCGGCAAATCGCGGTAGCGCCGCATCAAGTAACTGGCACGAAAGAGCGCGTCTTCGTCCAGCGTCATCACGTCGACTGCGCCTTGCGCGACGGCGTCCATGAACTCGAGCGCCTGATGCACACCGACACGCACCACCAGTAGATGACAAACCTCAGTCAACACCGGCCAAGTCGTGACAAACCCCTCGCCAGCCCAACGCTTGGCCGCCGCGAATGCAGCGGCGTGGTGGCGGTCGCGCCGATTGCCCAGCGCGATCCAGAATCCGCTATCTGTAAGTAGCACGTGGCTCCTGTACTGAAAGCGGAATCTTGTTTTCCAGCGATTCGCTCAGGTAATCCTTGTAGCGAACCGATAAATCTTCCGGGCCTTCACCCGAGCCGATGAAGCCTGTCAGCAAAGCCAGCGGATCACGCGACGAACGCGCGTGGGCTGCGTGATATTCGCGTAGGGCGGCGCGCAGCAGGTCGGAAGCCGACAAGCCGCTATTTTCCAGCAATTCCTGGAAGCGCGCCGCATCATCGCCGGAAAGACGAGCGTTGATGCGAACGTCGGAAGAAGAAGTATCGGAAGACATGGCAGAATCCATAAAACCGTCTTAAGTGTATGACAGACTCGCTCTAACGTCAACCATGTCGTGCTTCCCAGACACGAGCTTCAACACACCGGCAGCGCCGTTTTATCTACGACCCGGCGCAGCACGAAACTCGTATGTACGCCCGACACCCCGGCAATGCGGGTGATGCGTTGCAGGAGCAATTCCTGATAGGCGTCCATGTCCGCTACAACAACCTTGAGTTGGTAATCGGCGGATTGCCCGGTAATCAGCAGACATTCGAGCACTTCGCCAATTTTGGCAATCTCGGACTCGAAGTGGGCGAAACGCTCCGGCGTGTGGCGATCCATCGAGATATGAACCAACGCAGTCAGGGAAAAACCGAGACGGCGGGCATCGAGCAAAGCGCGATAGCCGGTGATGAGTCCCGATTCTTCCAGCGCGCGAACCCGGCGCAAACAGGCCGAGGGCGACAGGCTCACCCGGTCGGCAAGGTCTTGGTTGCTGATTCGGCCTTCGCGTTGCAGCAGGTCGAGTATTTGGCGGTCGTAGCGGTCAAGCAGCATGACATGGCTCATGAAGATACTGGCGGATTATTTCATAAAAATTTGTTAAATTGAAATAATCAACCGTTAATCCGAAAAAAGCATCAAAGATTGCAATCATTTGTCGCATCTGACCGCGTAATATGGCTCATCGCCTACCGGTGTGTGACCCGGCTTTTGAGGTAGATGGAAAGACACAAACGCCCGTCCGCCAACCGGAAGCGAAACCAAAAAGGAATTTGCGCCATGATGCTCCCCAACCCCTCTTCCAAGTACCGTCCTTTTCCGCCCATCCGCCTCGATGACCGGCAGTGGCCCGACCATGCCATCGCCCACCCTCCGATCTGGATGAGCACCGATCTGCGCGATGGCAATCAGGCGCTGTTCGAGCCGATGGACGTGGAACGCAAGATGCGCCTGTTCCGCGTCCTGTGCGAAATCGGTTTCAAGGAAATCGAGGTCGGTTTTCCTGCCGCCTCGCAGACCGAGTTCGATTTCGTGCGGTATTTGATCGAAGGCGGGCATATTCCGCCCGATGTCACCATTGAAGTGCTCACCCAGGCACGCGAAGACATCATTGACCGCACTTTGGAGTCGCTCAAGGGGGCGCGCAAGGCCATCGTCCACGTCTACAACGCCACTTCGCCCACGTTCCGCGAAGTCGTATTCGGCATGAAACCGGATGAAATCATCCATCTCGCCGTTTCGGCAGTCGCCCGCATCCGCCTGTTGGCCGGGGCCATGACCGGCACGGAAATCGTGCTCGAATACAGCCCGGAAACCTTTTCCGCCACGGAGCTGGAATTCGCCCGCGCGGTATGCGACGCGGTGACGGACGCTTGGGGCGCTCGCCCGGACAACAAAGTCATCATCAATCTTCCAGCAACTGTTGAGATGGCGACCCCCAATCTCTACGCCGATCAGATCGAGTGGATGCACCGTCATCTCGCCAGGCGCGACAGCATCGTGCTCTCGCTTCATCCGCACAATGATCGCGGCACGGGCGTCGCGGCAGCCGAACTGGGGCTCATGGCCGGAGCGGATCGGATCGAGGGCTGTTTATTCGGCAATGGCGAGCGCACCGGCAATGTCGACCTCGCCACCCTGGCGCTCAACCTCTACACCCAGGGCGTTTCTCCCGGTCTGGATTTTTCGGACATCAGCAGTGTGGCACGGGCTTTCGAGCAATGTACCGGCATGCCGATCCATCCCCGTCATCCTTATGCGGGCGACCTCGTGTTCACCGCTTTTTCCGGCTCACACCAGGACGCGATCAAAAAAGGATTTGCGGCGCAACAAACCGACACGCCCTGGGCCTTGCCTTATTTGATTATCGACCCCGCCGACATTGGGCGAACCTACGATTCGGTCATCCGGGTCAACAGCCAGTCCGGCAAGGGGGGCATCGCCTGGTTGCTGCAAACCCGCTACGGCATTGCCATGCCGCGTCGG
>WRJU01000093.1 GCA_009778425.1 Pseudomonadota bacterium | reverse complement strand
CCGACGTGCGAGAAGGCATCCTGAAAAAAACCAGTGCGCTTTTCAAGGCCGCGACCGGTTGCAAGCGCATCGAGCAAATAGACATCTCGATCAAGAACATCCGGATGATGTTCTCTGGAAATATCCTGAACGGAAAAACCCTCCAACTCCTGCCCTCCGGGGGATTCCTGCTGGATGAGCAGGAAATCCCCCCGAACGGCTATGTGCAGGAAAACGATGAACTCTGGCAGGTTTCCGGCTGCAAGACCCACCGCGATTTCACCGTAAAATTTTTTGGGGACGACAAGGGAGTCACCTATTTCGGCGTTTTTGACCCTGAAAAGCATCCGGCTCCTGACGAATAGAATCGAGCCTTTTGAAACACACGGCGAGTTTTAATACCCTTGACCACCCCGGCGCTTCGCGCCACCCCTCCAAGGAGGGGAATTTGGAACCACCATGAAACAGAGCAAAACTACCAATATCCTCGTTGTCGGCGTCGGCGGACAGGGCGTGATGACGGCTTCGGAAATTCTCTCGGAAGCCGCCATTTCGCAAGGATTCGATGTCAAAAAAACCGAGGTCGCGGGCATGAGCCAGCGCGGCGGGGTCGTGTCTTCGCATGTGCGCTTTGGCGCCACGGTGCTGTCTCCGGAAATTCCGCCGGGCGAGGCGGATATTCTCGTCGGGTTCGAGGCCGCCGAGGCGATGCGCTGGAGCCATTATCTGCGCCAGAAAAATGGCGCTTCCAGCGGGGTCGCCATGATCAACCGTCTCAAACTCGAACCGCCCATCGTCTCACTCGGGCTTTTCGCGTACCCGGACGACCCTGTAGCCGCAGTGCGCGCGCGGGGGCTGGAAGTGCATGCCTTCGACGCGGGGGAACTCGCGCGTGAGCTGGGAGACTTGCGGCTGGTCAACACGATCATGCTCGGCGCAATTTCCGACAATCTGCCCTTCCCCGCCGCGACGCTGAAAGCATGTATCGTGGCGCGCTTCGCTGCGAAAAAGCCGGAACTGGGGGAACTGAACGCGAAGGCGTTTGAACTTGGCAAGGCTGCCGGGAAGAAGTGAAGCCGCGCAGGCACAATATGAATATATGAAAATATGTTAAAGTCCGCTCGGGGCGGACGCAAAAATGCCCCGTTGCAGCGGGGCATTTTGCCAATCATCCCCCCGAAAGGAGGTGATCGAGAGGTGAAACTACCGATAACAGCGGGACGTTTCAAGCGTTGCCTTATTAGGGCATTATTCATTGTAGTCATACTGCTCTGGTCTGGCAACTGCTCTGGTCTGGCAAGTGCCTGTAACCGCCTCTAGCAGCGCCCCGTACCCTGTTCCGTTCGGTCAGGGTACGGGTTTTGTATGCCTCTCTACCCGACCTCACGCGCGGCTTCCAGCGCCTGTTCGATGCGGTCGACGCCGTAGACATCAATACCTGCAATAGATTGGCGCGGCAGGTTTGCGCTTGGGACGATGGCGGTCTTGAAACCGAGCTTGGCGGCTTCCTTGAGCCGTTCCTGCCCGCGTGGCGCGGGGCGTATTTCGCCCGCCAGCCCCACCTCGCCAAAAACGGCAAGCCCTCGCGGCAATGGCCGGTCACGCAGCGAAGAAGCTACGGCCAGCAAAATGGCGAGGTCGGCGGCGGGCTCGACAATCTTGACGCCGCCGACGGCATTGATGAATACATCCTGATCGAAGCAGACGATTCCGGCGTGGCGGTGCATGACCGCGAGCAGCATCGCCAGCCGCGTCGGCTCCAGCCCCACGGAGAGGCGCCGAGGATTGGGGTTCTGGGCGCTATCGACGAGCGCCTGGATTTCGACGAGCAGCGGGCGGGTGCCCTCCTGGGTGACGAGCACGCAACTGCCGGAGACTTCGGCATCGTGCCGGGAAAGGAAGAGCGCGGAGGGGTTGGAGACGCCCTTCAGACCCCGCTCGGTCATGGCAAAGACGCCCAATTCGTTGACCGCGCCGAAACGGTTCTTGAACGCGCGGATCAGCCTGAAGCTGGAATGGGCGTCGCCCTCGAAATAGAGCACGGTGTCGACGATGTGTTCGAGCACGCGGGGGCCGGCGAGCGCGCCATCCTTGGTGACGTGGCCAACGAGGATGAGCGTGGTTCCGCTCTGCTTGGCGTAGCGCGTAAGTTGCGCCGCACATTCGCGCACCTGCCCGACGGAGCCGGGAGCCGATTGCAAGCTTTCCGAGTACAGGGTCTGGATCGAATCAATGACCGCGATCCTGGGCGCAGCTTCGGAAAGGTTTTCGATGATGCGCTCCAGATTGATCTCGGCAAGCAGTTGCAAGCCTCCCGGAGACAGTTGCAGACGCTGGGCGCGCAGAGCCACCTGCTCGCCGGATTCTTCGCCGCTCACATAGACCACGGGATATTCGTTCGCCAGCCCGCTTAAGACTTGCAGGAGCAGAGTCGATTTTCCGATGCCGGGGTCGCCACCGATCAGTACCACCCCGCCGGGCACGAGCCCGCCGCCCAGCACACGGTCGAATTCGTCGATGCTGCTGGGGATGCGCGGCTCCTCACGCGCTTCGAGCGCGGAGAGCTTCTGCATTTTCGCCGCGCTCCCGGCCAGATTGCCCCGCCGGGATTGCCCGCCGCGCTCGATGACGGTTTCAACCAGAGTATTCCATTCCCGGCACTGCGGGCATTGCCCTTGCCAGCGCGGCTGTTGCGCGCCACAAACGGCGCAGACGTAGGCGGATTTGACTTTCGACGACATGGCGCTACCCAATGATGCGATGCACGCGATTAGACCACAGCACCGCCTTTTTCCATCGTCCGGACACGTTTCTTTAGCGGCTCGAAGGGTCTTCATGTTATAAGGCTTTTTTAAACAATCCCCCAACTTGCAGTCCATGCCTCTCGGCTTTTACATCATCATGGCAGCGCAGTTTTTTTCTGCGCTCGCCGACAACGCGATCCTCATCCTCGCCATCGATATCCTCCGGAACATCGGTGCAGCCGATGAATACGAACCGCTACTGAAATTCTTTTTCGCCTTCTCCTACGTCGTCCTGGCAGCGTTCGTGGGGGCGTTCGCCGATTCGATGCCGAAGTGGCGGGTTATGCTCATCAGCAACACGGTCAAGATCGGGGGCTGCCTGTTGCTCTTCGTCGGCGTCCAGCCATTACTCGCCTACGCCATCATCGGAATTGGCGCCGCCGCCTATTCTCCAGCCAAATACGGCATCCTGACTGAATACCTGCCCCACCGCCTCTTGGTCGTGGCCAATGGCTGGATCGAGGGCCTGACCGTCGGGGCGATCATCCTGGGCACGGTCTTTGGGGGAGAACTCACCGGCAAGGAACTCGTTGCTTGGTTCAACAGTTTCGACCTGTTTTTGTTCGATGGCGCGCACACGGGCATCGCCATCATTGCCATCCTTTACCTGCTCGCCGCTATTTTCAACCTGTTCATTCCCAATACCGGCGTCGACCACAAACCCCTGCGCGGCAACCCTCTCTACCTGCTGCACGATTTCTGGCACTGCCTGAAGCTCCTGTGGCGCGACAAACTCGGCCAGATTTCGCTCTCGGCCACGACACTGGCCTGGGGCGTGGCGGGAACCCTGCAAGTGCTCGTTCTCAAATGGGCCGAATACAGCCTCGATCTGAAAGAGTTGTCTGAACAAACCCGCATGGTCGGCGTGGTGGCTCTCGGAATGGCCATTGGCGCAGTCCTGGCCTCACGCATCAGTTTGCGCCAATCGGTCAAAGTCCTTCCGGTCGGCGTCGTCATGGGGCTGATTTTTATCTGCATGCCGTTCGTTACCAATACTTATGTTGCGGTCGCCATGCTGGTCGTCATCGGCGCATGCGGCGGTTTCTTCGTCGTACCGATGAACGCCCTGCTCCAGCACCGGGGCCATGTACTGATGGGAGCCGGACACTCGATCGCGGTACAGAATTTCAACGAGAACCTGTCCATCCTGTTGATGAACGCCCTCTACGCGGTACTGATCTACCTGAATTTGTCGATCAACGCCATTGTCGTTTTCTTCGGGATATTGGTGGGGGTGATGATGTACCTGATCCGGCAGTGGCACTGCCTCAACCAGAAGCGCGGCAACGTCATGGCGCAGCTCGACAACATCCACTGACGCCCCGGCCAGCCCGCCCCTTACGCCCCTTCCGCCACAAGGCGCCGCGCGAAGCAGAGGTCTTCCCACGCCTTGCCCTTGTCCAGCGGATTGCGCAGCAGGTAGGCCGGATGGTAGGTGACGATGACGGGGATGCCGCCGCGCTCAAAACGCTTCCCGCGCGCGGCGCCGATGCTGATTTCGCGCCCAAGCAATACCTGCGCCGCCGGACGACCGAGCGCAATCAATAAACGGGGACGGACGAGCGCAATCTGCCGGTTGAGAAACGCTGCACAGGCAGCGATTTCCGCCGCCTCAGGCGTGCGGTTGTGCGGCGGGCGGCATTTGACGGCATTGGCGATGTAGACAT
>WRJU01000092.1 GCA_009778425.1 Pseudomonadota bacterium | reverse complement strand
CACGCCGGATGCAACACAAATTACCCGCATCGAGAACATCAGAAATCAAGCCAAGAATCCCATGACGCCTTACTGGGAGCGGGAACAGGTACACGGGGGGAATCCGGATCAAGCATTACTCCATTGGGACAACTTGCCTTTGCCGATGCAACTGGCCTTTTTGAAAAACCTCCCGCCGGTCGCCGCACTGCACAGGACGAACACGATCCAAAACCCTGCAACCAAGCAGGGCGCATTGAAGCGGCAATTCCTGGATGCCAGCCAGAAGGCATTGATTCACGCCGGGTTGCGAGAACTGCCGTTCAAGTGCGAAGAACCGCAGAACGAGCAGACAAAGCCCACAGAAAAGCCGAAACCAGAAGAACCCAAGCCGCTGGAATTGGGCTGGTTGGTGCACAACGCCAGTGCAGACGGCATCGGGGCGCTTGCCTCCAGCCTGGGGGAATTCGGTTGTGAGCTTGACCTGCTCAATGAGTCCAGCAACCTTGAGAAAGAAGGTGAGGACGCGGGCGCAATGCGCTGCGTGTTGATGTTGGCCGAGGCGCTAACCCGCACGGCGCAACAGCAACAGCCGGTGCTGGTGGCCGAATTTGAAGGGACCCGTCGCGTTGCCATCGGCCTGACCTGTCCCGTCACCCAACAAGCATCGTCAGGCACGGGGACGCCCGAGCAGCCGCTTGAGGCGGCAGCCTGAAGCAGCGGGGCGAAACCGTTTTCACCCCAAGGGCGAAAAGCCGGTGCGGCATCTTCCCGTATTCCCAGAAACGGAAAGGTGCAAAAGGTAGAAGGGAAATGCTGCTGCCGCAAGGGAAGGGAATAAGGGAATGATAATGGAATGGCGCAAGGGATAATGGTCTGGCCTGACGGCCTCCCTATCTGGAAAAGGCTGCACCAAAAGGAAAAGGCAAAAGCCGTCGTAGGCTGGCGCAGCCCCCCGTGGTTTCCAATCAGACAAAACAGTTGATACAGATCAGTTTCGTTTACAGTGCAAACGGCTTTGACGGAAATCAATCTCGTTGGTACGTGCCAACGACTTTGATGCAGATCAGTTTCGTTGACACTGTCAACGACTTTGACGTAGATCAATCTCGTTGAATCATTCAACAAAACTGCCCGAATTTCGACCTATACCCCTGGTATAGCTTCCCGAACCAAGCCTCACGCCGCAAATATTGTAATGACTGATGCCGCCAATATCATGTCTTATATCTTATGCTATACCAGTGGTATAGCACTTTGATCTCTGTCTTCATCGTAGAAGTGCACACAAAAAAGGGCTGACTCGAAAATCCTATTTTCGATGGAACGCCGTTCCCGTCCGGTGGAAATTGCTCCTGTCCGCGCAAGGTGTGCGGAAATATCAGGAGCATGACCATGAGCATGAAGCAAGCCGTACCCCAAGAGCCGCGCTACAGCGACGGCGATTTCCTGACGACTGAGGAAGTCGCGCAAGCCCTGCAAGTCTCCAAGCCCACGCTGGACGGGTGGCGCAGCAAAAAGAAAGCCTGCGGCCCGAAGTTTACGAAGTTGGGCAAGCGCCTCGTGCGCTACAAGTGGGCCGATGTCCGCCAGTGGCTCGAAAAACAGGGCGGGAAGTGAGACGCCCTGATTTTATTAGGCCGGGGCGCGTGGCTTGCCTTGTGTCCCGGTCGAATCAATCCACTAACGGAACCATCATGTCAGGAATCATTGAACGGCGATGCCGGAGAGGGGGGCGCGGCGATGGGCGCTGAACCCCTGCTCTCCCGGCTCGACGGGGTAAAAGAAACACAGTCTGGCTGTTGGGTTGCCCGGTGCCCTGCACACGAAGACCGGAGGCCGTCGCTTTCCATCCGCGAAACGGACGATGGCCGCGTGCTCGTCCATTGTTTCGCGGGGTGTGATGTTTCCGACGTGCTGGCTTCCATCGGGCTATCCCTGCCGGATTTGTTCCCGGAGCGGATTGGCGAGCATTTTGCCCCCGAGCGCAGGCCGTTCCCGGCCTCGGACGTGTTGCGCTGCATTGCGAAAGAGGCCCTGGTCGTGGCCACGTCGGGCGCGAAACTGTTGGCGGGTGAACCGTTCGGTCAACAGGAACGGGGCCGCCTCATGCTGGCTGTCGCGCGGATACAGTCGGCGCTCGACGCTGCGGGAGTTCAGAATGGGTGAGCTTTCCAAAGGGGCGCAGCGCGGCGCGGCATACCTGGACGAGTGCATCGCCAGACAAGGCCAGACACCCGAGCAGATGGTCGGCAAACTGCTGTCACAGCAGGACGCGGATACCCGGCGCGATGATGAGGCCAGCATTGCCCGCCTTGCCGGATTGACGGCTGTCGAATATGAACGCATCCGCACAGACGAAGCCAAGCGCCTGGGGGTGCGCGCTGCCGTGCTCGACAGGCTGGTACAGTCTGAACGCCAGCAATGCCAGACAGCCGACGGCATCAGTTTCGAGGATGCCGCCCCGTGGCCGGAGGCTGTGAGCGGGGAAGCCCTGCTGTCCGACATTGCCAGCACCATCGGGCGGTTCATCGTCTGCAAGGTTGAGACCGCGCAGGCGGCGGCGCTGTGGGTTGCGATGACCTGGTTCATCGACATGATCGAGGTTGCCCCCCTGGCCGTGATCTTCGCGCCGGAAAAGCGGTGCGGGAAATCCCAACTCCTCACGCTCCTGGGCAAACTCTCGCGCCGGCCCATGCAGGTGAGCAACATCACCCCTGCGGCGTTGTATCGCGTGATAGAAACCCACCACCCCACGCTGATGATTGATGAGGCCGACTCCTTCATGCGGGAGAGCGAAGAGCTGCGCGGGATTCTCAACAGCGGCCACACGCGCGACTCTGCCTATGTGTTGCGTATGGTCGGCGAAAACATGGCCCTGAAGCAATTCAGCACATGGGGGGCCAAGGCCATCGCGGGAATCGGGAAGTTGGCCGATACGCTCATGGACAGGGCCATCGCGCTCGACCTCCGGCGCAAGATGCCCCACGAACAAGTCGAACGAATCCGCCATGCGCGGCCAGAGCTATTCGACAACCTGGCATCCCGGCTGTGCCGCTTTGCCACGGACCAGCGCGAAGCAGTGCGGCGCGCAAGGCCGCCCGTGCCCGCAGAGCTGAACGACCGGGCGCAGGACAACTGGGAGCCTTTGCTTGCCATTGCCGAGGTGGCGGGCGGCATCTGGCCGGAGGCGGCAAGGCAGGTGGCCATCGCCGTTTCCGGCGGCGCGGAAGAATCCGCCACCCTCGGCACCGAACTGCTGGCGGGCATCCGGGAGGCTTTTGAGGCAAGGCGGGAAACGCGCCTCAGCACCAGGGAACTGATCGGGGCGCTGTGTGAAGACGAGGAAAAGCCCTGGGCCAGCTACAGCAAGGCAGGGCGCATCACGCCCCGGCAGTTGGCAAGGCGGTTAAAGGACTACGGCATTACGTCGAAACTGCTCCGTACAGGCAACGAGGTACTGAGGGGCTATGAGCGCGGGCAGTTCGAGGATGCGTTTTGCCGTTACCTGCCTGCCCCCGCATCCGTTACGGGCGAGGGCATGGCCGTTACAGAACAGCGTATGTGTTACAAAAAAACCAGCAACCATGCGGGTTGTAACGTTGTAACGGATAAAACGGGAAAACCGGGCGAGGGCGAAGAGGAATGGCCCTTCTGAACGCGCCCTTCATCCCCGCGCTCAGAGAGTCGGGAATCAGTTTGTCGGTTTCTCCATCGGGTGGACTCACGGCGAAGGGCAAGCCGGAGTTGCTGTGCAGGTTCCAGCCCTTCATCCGGGAGAACAAGGCGGCGTTGCTTGCCGAACTGGCCCAGGCCGAGGAACTGTTTTCGACCTGGTGGCGGCTACGTTTCCCGGACGGCGGCACGTTGGAAGTCTTTTCGCCATCGGGCCACATGCGCACAAGCATTCTGAGGGGCTACCCCGAGGCGGTCTCCGCCGAACCCTTCACGCTGGAGCACACGCGGCCAGAAGCGCGTTTAGCCGTGGTGGAGGTGGCAGCGATCCGGGCGTGGCTGGCCAGCATCGGGGAACGCTCCCAAGAAATCATCGACGACGTTCTATCTCAGTGCGAGAGGAGCGCCGAGGCACGGGATTATTACTTGCGGCGGGCAGAGGGGAAACCCGGCTAAAGCCAATGCCGAATAAATACAGGAACAATGGCTTGTTGCCCCCGGTGCGCGTCGATGGGTGATAGTAAGGAAATGGGGCGGGCTATCGGGGCTTTGCGGGAACCTGCGATTTAATGATTCTGGTATATTTTGATAATTCGCGGATTTGCAGGAACAAGGGAAAACTGCCCAACTCCGAAACCGTTATGTTAGATATGCGTTAGATTTTTTAGAAACAAAAAGGGCTGCATTGCTGCAACCCTTTGATTTT
>WRJU01000091.1 GCA_009778425.1 Pseudomonadota bacterium | reverse complement strand
TTTTGGTCTGTCGACCTTGAAGCTGAGATAGGCAAGGAGATGGAACTGGCGGGCAAACGCTTCCTCGTGGTGGGTCTGGGTGAATCCGGACTGGCGATGGCGAAATGGCTGTACGGCCAGGGAGCTGTCGTGCGCGTCGCCGACAGCCGCGAGAACCCGCCAAACCGCGCGGCACTGGTAGCGTTTGCATCGGACATCGAACTCATCGCGGGGCCGTTCAGGCCGGAGACGTTCGAGGGCGTTGAGGCCATCGCGCTCTCTCCCGGCGTACCCAGGAGCACACCGGAAATTGCCGCTGCCGGGGAAACGCCGATCGTCTCCGAAGTGGATTTGTTTGCCGACGCAATCGGGGTGTTTGCGCCGGAGTCGAAGGTGCTGGCAGTGACCGGCTCGAACGGCAAGACCACGACTACTGCGCTGACCGCGCACCTGTTGAATGGTGCGGGGGTGGAAGCGCTTGCCTGCGGCAATATTTCGCCCTCGTTGCTCGATGCGCTGATGGCGGCGCTGGACTCGGGGCGTCTGCCGCAAGCCTGGGTGCTGGAATTGTCCAGTTTCCAGTTGGAAATTACGCATCGCTTGGCGGCGCATGCCGCGACGGTATTGAACGTCAGCGAAGATCATCTCGATCGCTACGATTCCATCAGTGCCTATGCCCAGGCCAAGGCGCGCATTTTCCAGAATCCGGCCACCTTGCGGGTGCTCAATCGCGACGATGACCGCAGCCTGGGGCTTGGGGGATGTGACCCCGGTATCGTGACGTTTGGCCTCGATCCCGCGCCGCGCGCCGGCCATTACGGAATCGAGCGCGAAGCCGTTTGTTTCGGCAAGCAACGCTTGATCGGTCTCGACGAGTTGCCTGTCAAGGGGTTGCACAATGCCGCCAATGTCATGGCCGCGCTGGCTTTGTGCCGCGCCGTCGGCGTGGATGCCGAGAAGGCGCTGCCCGCGCTCAGGACGTTCAAGGGCTTGCCGCACCGGGTCGAATCCGTCGCGGAAATCGGCGGGGTGCTCTACGTCGACGATTCCAAGGGAACCAACGTCGGGGCGACGCTTGCCGCCATCGAGGGTATGGGGCGGCCCGTCGCCATCGTGCTCGGCGGGGACGGCAAGGGGCAGGATTTCGCGCCGCTGAAGGACGCGCTGAAGCGCCACGGTCGTGCCGTGGCGCTGATTGGCCGGGATGCTTCGCTCATTGGGGAAGCTATCGCGGGCTGCGGTTTGCCTGTGGGGTCTTTTGCCCATCTGGAAGAATCCGTGCGTTGGCTCGCAGGTCAGGCACAGGCTGGGGACTGCGTGTTGCTCTCGCCTGCCTGCGCGAGTTGGGACATGTTCAGAAACTATGCGCACCGCGCCGAAGTGTTCATCGAAACCGTGCGGGCTTTGCCGGGAGGCGCGTAATGAGGCTCGCTGGTGTCCTGACAAGAGGCTTTTTCGGTAAGGATGCCGGTCGGGGCGACGACATTGCCGCGCGCACGGTCGGACGCCTGATGAAGCCCCGCTCGCCGGTGAGTGAAATCGACCCGGTGCTGGCCTGGCCTGCGGCTATTCTGCTCATGCTCGGGCTGGTGATGGTGTATTCGGCTTCGATTGCAACCGCCGAAGGCAGCGCCTATACCGGCTATCAGGCGGATTATTTCCTGATTCGGCACTTGCTTTTCCTCGGCGGGGGGCTGGTGGCAGGGATGCTCGCATTCCGAGTCCCTATGGGGCTGTGGCAGCGTCTGGCGCCCTGGCTTTTCCTGATCGGTGTCGTTTTGCTGGTGATCACGCTGATTCCGGGCATTGGTCACAAGGTTGGCGGCGCGCGGCGCTGGCTGCCGATGGGTTCGGTGTATTTGCAGCCTTCCGAATTGATGAAGCTCTTCGTGGTGATCTATGCCGCCGATTACACGGTACGCAAGCTCGATGTCATGAGCAGTTTCAAACAGGGCTTCATGCCGATGATGGCGGTGATTCTCTTTGTCGGCTGCCTGTTGCTGTTTGAGCCGGATTTCGGCTCATTCGTGGTCGTGGCGACCATCGCGTTCGGCGTGTTGTTCCTTGGCGGCGTGGGTATCCGCGTTTTTCTGCTGCTGGGCCTGGCGGCGCTGGTCGGTTTCGTCCTCCTGGTCTGGATTCAGCCCTATATGCGCGCGCGCATTTTCGGTTTCATGGACCCCTGGGCCGACCCCTTCGGGGACGGTTATCAACTCACACATGCGTTGATCGCTTTCGGGCGGGGCGAATGGCTGGGCGTGGGGTTGGGCGGCAGTATCGAGAAACTCTTTTATCTGCCCGAATCGCATACCGATTTTCTGCTTGCGGTGATTGCCGAGGAACTGGGATTTGTCGGGGTGCTTGTCGTAGTTGGGCTTTTTGCGTTGCTGGTACAGAGGGCTTTCGTCATCGGACGCGAGGCGATCCGGCTCGAACGCTATTTCTCCGGCCTGGTGGCTCAGGCCATCGGCTTGTGGATTGGTGTACAGGCGTTCATCAATATGGGCGTGAACATGGGGCTGCTGCCGACCAAGGGATTGACCCTGCCGTTGATGAGCTATGGAGGCTCCGGCCTGCTCGGCAACTGCCTGGCGCTCGGCATCCTGCTGCGTGTCGACTGGGAGACGCGGGAATTGAAACGGGGGGGCAACGCATGAAGACGGTGCTGGTGATGGCCGGAGGAACCGGCGGGCACATCTTCCCCGGGATTGCCGTTGCCGAATGCCTGCGTGGGCGCGGCTGGGAGGTGGCCTGGCTCGGCAACCCCGACGGCATGGAGGCGCGTATCGTTCCGCCGCGCGGCTACCGGATGGAATGGCTGCGTTTTGGCGCGTTGCGCGGCAAGGGTCTGTTGCGCAAGCTGATGCTGCCGTTCAATCTGTTGCGGGGGGGCTGGCAGGCGTGGAGGATATTGTCCCGTGTGCGCCCGGATGTGGTGGTCGGCTTGGGCGGCTACATCACTTTCCCCGCCGGGTTCGTGACGGTACTGACAGGGCGTCCACTCGTGCTGCACGAGCAGAATTCCATCGCCGGGCTTGCCAACAAGGCATTGGGGCGCTTTGCCACCTGCGTGCTCTCGGGTTTTCCGGGGGTGTTGCCGGGTGCTCGCTGGGTGGGCAATCCGGTGCGTGACGAGATTGTCGCCGTCGCGCCGCCCTCGATGCGTTTTGAAGGGCGTGATGGCCCCTTGCGATTGCTGGTTGTTGGCGGCAGCCTGGGCGCGGCGGCGCTCAACGACGTGGTTCCCCGCGCGCTGGCGATGATTCCGGTCGAACGTCGCCCCACGGTCGTGCATCAGGCCGGTGAGAAGCAGATCGAAGCGCTGCGGGCGGCTTATGCCGCAGCCGAGGTCGAGGGCGATTTGCGCCCCTTCATCAATGATATGGCTGCTGCCTATGCCGAGGCCGATCTCGTGCTTTGCCGGGCGGGGGCACTGACCATCTCCGAGTTGACGGCGGCGGGCGCCGCCAGTTTGCTCGTGCCTTTCCCTTACGCGGTGGACGATCATCAGACGACCAACGCGCAGTTTCTCTCCTCGCGGGAGGCAGCGTGCTTCATGCCGCAGTCAGCCCTGGAGCCTGGGAAGCTGGCGAAATTGCTCTCGGATGTCGAGCGCGGACAGTTATTGCGCATGGCGGAAAACGCCCGGGCGCTGGCAAGGCCGCTTGCTGCCGTGGATGTGGCGGATGTGTGCGAAGAACTGACTGAGCGGGTGAAAGCGTGAAGCACAAGGTCAGCAACATCCATTTCGTGGGCATCGGCGGCTCGGGCATGAGCGGCATCGCTGAAGTGCTCGCCAATCTCGGTTATCAGGTTTCCGGCTCCGATCTCGCGGCTTCCTCCGTGACCGAGCGTCTGATGGGACAGGGCATCCGTATCGCCGTTGGACATGCGGCGAAGAACATCATGGGGGCGCATGCAGTCGTAGCGTCTACTGCGGTCAAAGACGACAATCCAGAAGTGCGGGCCGCGCACCTGGCCGGTATCCCCGTGGTTCCGCGTGCGCAGATGCTTGCCGAACTGATGCGCCTGAAGCAGGGCATTGCCATTGCCGGTACGCACGGAAAAACGACGACGACGAGCCTGGTGGCCAGCATTCTTGGCGAAGCCGGCCTCGATCCTACCTTTGTGATTGGCGGGCGGCTCAACGCGATGGGCGCGAATGCCCGATTGGGCACGGGCGATTTTCTGGTTGCGGAAGCGGACGAATCGGATGCCTCGTTTTTGTATCTCACCCCGGTGGTTTCGGTCGTCACCAATATCGACGCCGACCACATGGAAACCTACGGGCACGACCTCAATCGGCTGAAACAGGCGTTCGTGGAATTT